>NZ_JBHXQO010000001.1:123978-179876 GCF_042717135.1 Streptomyces sp. NPDC058620 | reverse complement strand
GTCCCTGACGCCGGGTCCCTGCGGTGCGCCGGTCTGGTTGATGTCGAAGAAGTCCGCGTTGATCGCGGCGACGGGGCGGGGGTCGGGGTTCGCGTCGGCGGCAGTGGGGGTGATCGCCCCGGCCACCGTCGCGGACAACGTCACGAGCAGCACGAGCGACCGCACCACGGTGCCGGATCTGCAAGGTCCCACAAGTCCTCCTGGAATGGCGCGCGTTGCACGGGCGGTAAGCGCTGTCGGCGGACAGCATGGCCGGACGCGGAGCGACACACCAGAGGGCAACAGGGACACCAGGGGGAACAGTTCGGGGCGGACGGGTGACCTTCGTGATCATCCGGAGCGGGCTGGGTGGCGTCGCCCGGTTCCGGCCAGCAGACTTGACGACATGTCGACGGGCAAGCGTAGTGCGGGACTTCTCCTCTTCCGGGTCGTGGACACGGAAGACGGCCCGGATGCGGAGGTTCTGCTCGGCCATATGGGTGGCCCGTTCTGGGCGCGCCGGGAGGCGGCGGCCTGGTCGGTGCCCAAAGGGGAGTACGTCTCAGGGGAGGAGCCGGAGGCGGCCGCCCGCCGGGAGTTCGTGGAGGAGCTGGGGCTGCCCGTTCCCGACGGAGTGTGGGTGCCACTCGGCGAGGTGCGTCAGGCGGGAGGCAAAACGGTGTCGGTGTGGGCGGTGGAGGGCGAGGTGGACCCCGCGCTCGCCGTGCCGGGGACCTTCACCATGGAGTGGCCGCGCGGCTCCGGCGTACAGCGGGACTTCCCCGAGATGGACCGGTTCGCCTGGTGCACACCGGCCGAGGCCGCGGAGCGCCTGGTAGTGGGCCAGCGCGTCTTCCTCGACCGGCTGCGGCGTCATGTGCGCGGCGAGGACGCTCCTTCGGCGTAGCCGCCCCGGGGCGGGACGACGACCGGCCGGCCCGCGCGCAGTTCGAGCCGGTCGCCGGTGAAGCGGCCGCGGAAGCTGCGGTCGTGCGAGACCACGACGACGGCTCCCCGGTACGCGGCGAGGGCGGCCTCCAGCTCCTCGACGAGTGTCAGCGCGATGTGGTTCGTCGGCTCGTCCAGGACCAGCAGGTCGGCGGGCCTGGTCACGAGACGGGCGAGCGCGAGCCTGCGCTGCTGCCCGACGGAGAGGTCCGCGACAGGGACGTACAGGTCCTCCGGACGGAACAGCCCGAGGGCGAGCAGGTCCTCCTCGTACTCCTCGGGCAGTCCCGGCCGGCCTGCGGCGAACGTCGAGAGAAGGGACCGGCGGGTCAGCCTGGCGGGGAGTTCCTGCGGCAGGTACCCGATCCTCGCCCTGCGCCGGACCGTACCCGCGTCCGGCGCCAGGTCCCCGGCGAGCACGCGCAGAAGCGTGGTCTTGCCGGCGCCGTTGGGGCCGGTGACCAGCAGCCGCTGCCCTGCGGCGATGTGCAGCGAGGGCAGGTGCAGGCGGTCGCCGACGGAGACGGATTCGAGCTCGGCCACCGGCTCCGGCGCGCTCCGGGTCCTGACGCTGCGGTCCGCACCCGCGTGCGTGACGGCGTGCCCGTCCGCACCCGCGTGCCCGTCCGCACCCGCGTGCCCGTCCGCACCCGCGTACGTGGCCGCGTCCGCCTCGGAACCCGTGCCCGGGTCGGTCGCGAGGGCCGGTTCGCCCGTGAAGACCAGTGGCCTCGGCGGTGCGGGCACCGGGGCGGCGAGGAGCGCGTCGAGCCTGGCCCTGGCCGCTCTGACCTGCCCGGACAGTTTGGCCTCGTGGGACCTGCGGTGCTTGCCGAAGCCCTCCCCCGGGTCCCGGCCCGATCCGGTGAGCCGCCGTCCCGCCGCGCCGACCAGTTCCTCGGTACGGGCGACCTCGGCCAGCCACTCCTGGTGTTCCTGTACCCGGCGACGACGGTCGGCGGCCTTCGCGGTGCGGTAGGCGGCCCACCCGTCCCCGTACCGGGTGACGCCGCGCAGGTCCCGGTCGACCTCCAGGATCACCGTGGTGATCCGCTCCAGGAACGCCCGGTCGTGGGTGATGACGACGAGGGTGCCCCGATGGGCGCCGAGGTGGCTTTCGAGCCAGTCGACGGCCCTGCTGTCCAGATGGTTGGTGGGCTCGTCGAGCAGGAGCAGCTCGGGGGCGGCGGCCAGAACGCACGCCAGCGCCAGCCGGGACTGCTCGCCTCCGGACAGGGTGCCGAGGGTGCGGTCGCGGCCGAGGTGGGCGAGTCCGAGTCCGTGCAGCGCCGCGTCCACCCGGGCGTCCGCCCGGTATCCGTCGCGCTGCTCGTACGCCGTCAGCAGGTCCCCGTACGCTTCGAGTTCCGCTTCCGAGGGTTCCCGGGCGGCCAGTGCGGCTTCCGTCTCACTGATCCGGCGCTCCAGCTCGCGCAGTTCGGCGAGCGCCGCATCCACGGCGTCCCGCACGGTGGCTCGAGGGCCGACCCCGAGGGTCTGGGTCAGGGTCTGGGCGAGATAGCCGACGGAGCCGGGGAACCGCACGGTGAGCGCCCCGCTGTCCGGGGTCTCCGTTCCGGCGATCAGCCTGAGCAGGGTGGATTTCCCGGAGCCGTTCTCACCGATGACACCGGCCTTCTCACCGGGGCGGACGGTGAGCGACACACGATCCAGGACGGGCCGTTCCCCGTATGTCTTGGAGACGTCCTTCAAGGTCAGCTGGGTCCGGTCACGCGTGGAGTGCTCGGCGGAAGCGGGGCGTCCGGACGCGGTGGGGTGCTTGGGTGACATGGGTTCTTTCCCTGGGGTGACAAGGCCGGAGCGGCGCATGGGGCGCGCTGCGGGCGGAGGTACCGGACGGCGGGAAGGACGTGGCACGCCTGATGAGCCAGTGGCTCATGCGGCGACGCCGGGCGTCGCGCGGCGGTGTCCTGGCCGGGAATCAGAGAAAGAAGTAGTACGAACCCATGGGGCCCATCGTATCCGCATACGGATGCGCCTACGTGTCCGCGTCCGTATCCGCGCGTTCGCGGGCCGGGTGCGCGGGGTTCTGTACGCACAGTGAACACCTCGGGCGTGCAAGGGAGTTCATCGATGGCGCGCACGCTGTGGGATTAGGTTGTGGGGAGTCACATCGCGACCGCACCGGGGAGAACAATCAGTGAGCAGCGAAGTACCGAGCGGCGGGACCGCCGAGCAGATCACGCAGCGCATCGACACCACCCGGCCGCATACGGCCAGGATCTGGAACTACTGGACGGGCGGCAAGGACAACTATCCCGTCGACCGTGAGGCCGGAGACCAGATCCGCAAGCTGCATCCCGGCATCGGCGACTACGCGCAGGCCGACCGGCTCTTCCTCGGGCGCGCGGTGCGCCACCTGACGGCCGAGGTGGGAATCCGGCAGTTCCTGGACATAGGAACGGGCCTGCCGAGCGCGGACAACACGCACGAGGTCGCTCAGCGGGTGGCGCCCGAGTCCAGGGTCGTGTACGTGGACAACGACCCTCTCGTACTCGCCCACGCCAGGGCGCTGCTGACCAGCAGCGCCGAGGGGGCGACCGACTATCTGGAAGCGGACTTGCGCGATGTCGACGCGATCCTCGACCGGGCCTCGCGGACGCTGGACCTCACCCGGCCGGTGGCGCTCATGCTCCTCGGGGTGGTGATCTTCATCGAGGACGACGAGGAGTCGTACGCGGTGGTCCGCCGCCTTCTGGACGCCCTGCCCCCCGGGAGCCACCTGGTGCTGTCGCACACCGTGACGAGCCCCTCGATGCCCGATGTGGACGCGGCGGTCGCGTTCTGGAACGAGCACGGGACGCCCAGGCTGACCCAGCGGACGCCGGAGGCCGTCGGCCGCTACTTCGACGGGCTGGAACTCCTGGAGCCGGGTGTCGTCTCGTGCTCGCGGTGGCGCCCGGACGAGGAGGCCGGGCCCGCGCCCGAGGAGGTCGCGATGTTCTGCGCGGTGGGTCGCAAGGCGTGACTCCGGTCGCTGCGGCAGCTGTGGTCCGGCGCCCTCACCGGCCACGGACCACACCTGCCGCACACCTCACTGCCGGGCGAACCGGACCAGGGCCCTGGCGGGCGCTGTTGCGCCACGGGAGCACACCGGCCCGGCCCGCACGGAGCAGGATCTGGTCGACGAAGGCGAGCACGGTCAGCCCGATCACCAGTCCGGGCATCGTCATCAGCGCGGCGAACTCCGTCGCACCATCGTCACCGGTGCCCTGACGCGGGGGAAGGACGGTCACCCACCGGCTCCGGCATCCACGCAACGGGCCGTCGCTCGGCGGCGACGGCCCGTACGGTGCGGGAGTGGGTTCCCCGGAGATCAGCCGTTGGGGAGGATGACGGCGCGGCCGTTGATCCTGCCGGCGTGCAGTCGTTCGTAGGCCAGGGGGGCCTCGTCGATGGAGTACGTCTCGACGTGCACGTCCACCGCCCCGGCGTGGGCGAGGTCGAGGACTTCGGCGAGTTCCCTGCGCGAGCCCCAGTACGGCGCCGTGACCGTCGTTCCGTACGGCAGCACGCCGAAGCCGACCGGAAGCATGCCGCCTCCGATGCCGACGATGGTGACGTCACCGTCGACCTGGGCGACCGCGCCGGCCGTCTTCACGGTGGGCGGTGCGCCGACGAAGTCGAGCACGACCTGCGCACCCGCACCGCCGGTGAGTTCGAGCACCTTGGCCGCGGCGTGCTGGTCGGACAGGACCGCTTCGTGGGCTCCGACCGTCCTGGCCAGGGCGAGCTTCTCGTCACTGACGTCGAGGGCGATGACGCGCACGGCCGTCATGGCGCGGAGCAGCTGGATCGCGACGTGGCCGAGGCCGCCGGCGCCGATGACGACGGCCGTGGCACCGGGCACCAGCTTCGCCATCGAGCGCTTGATCGCGTGGTACGGGGTCAGACCGGCATCGGTGAGCGGCACCGTCTTCACCGGGTCGAGGTCACCGATCGGCACCAGGTGGCGCGGATTGTCGACGATCATGTACTCGGCCATGGCGCCGGGAGCGCCGAGGCCGGGCGGGACGATACCGAGTTCCTTGGCCCGCAGGCAGTAGTTCTCCTTGCCCTGGGCGCAGTTCACGCACGTGCCGCAGCCCCAGGGACCGTAGACGGCGACCGGATCGCCGGCCGAGAAGCCTTCGGCTCCTTCGCCGAGGGCGGCGATGGTGCCGACTCCCTCGTGGCCCAGGGTGAGGGGCAGGGGGAAGGGGAGCTCGTCGGCGGTCCAGCTCATCACGGCGATGTCGGAGTGACAGACACCGGCCGCTGTGACCTTCAGCAGGATCTGCCCCGGGCCCGGCTCGGGGTCGGGCACGGTGACGACCTCGGGAGCGGCACCGACGGTGCGGTACTGAACGGCTTTCATGGGGTTCTCCTCAGTCTTTCCTTCATTTACTCGCCCCCCGGCCCCCGTTCGCCACCCGGAGCGGTCATGCGGCGGAGTAGCCGCCGTCCACGAGGTGGTAGCTGCCCTGGATGAAGGAGGCGCGGTCGGACAGGAGGAAGGCTGCGAGCTCGGCGACCTCCTCGGACGTGCCGAGCCGTCCGGCCGGGTGCAGCGAGATGAGGTGGTCGCGGGCCGGGCCGTCGGTGTCGCGGAGCAGCGGGGTGTCGATGAAGCCGGGGCCCACCGCGTTGACGCGGACGTTCTTGGCGGCGTATTCGAGGGCCGCCGACTTGGTGAGGCCGACGACGCCGTGCTTGGCGGCGACGTAGGCGGGCGATCCGGCGAAGCCGTTGGTGCCGAGGATCGAGGACATGTTGACGACGGCGCCGCCGCCCGCGGCGACGATGGCGGGGAGCTCGTAGCGCAGCGAGTGGAAGACGCCGTTGAGGTTGGTCGCGATGACCCGGTTCCAGTCCTCGACCGCGTACTCGCCGGTGGGTGCGGACGGGCCGCCGATGCCCGCGTTGTTCACGGCGAGGTGCAGGGCGCCGAACGTCTCGACGGCGAAGCGCACGCCGGCTTCGACGGAGGCGGGGTCGGTCACGTCCATGGCCACGGCCGCCGCCCTGGCCCCGGCGCTCTCCAGTTCCGCCACGGCCTTGCGGGCGCTGTCCTCGTCGTAGTCGGCGACGACGACGGCCGCGCCGCTCGATGCCAGCCGCCTGGCCAGCGCGAGGCCGATGCCGGAGGCGCCACCGGTGATGAGGGCCGTCCGGCCGGCGAACTCCTCGGAAGCGGCGGGGGCGTTGGGGGTGCTGGTGCTCATGATGTTTCGTTTCCTTCCGTGGTGCTGTGCGGCTCCGGCCCGGCCGGCTGCCTCGTGAGCAGTTCACCGGCGAGGGCGTCGAATGCCTGGTCGACCAGCTCGGGCAGGGCGGCCGGGCAGCCGCCCCGTACCCAGGCTGCCTGGGCCGCGAGGAGCGCTCCGGCGCCTGCGGCGACCGTGACGGCGGGGCGGATGTCCTGCCGGGAGTCGACGCCCAAGCGGTCCGCGATGATGGCGACCGACTCCTCCTGGGCGTCCACCCGGATGTGGTGGAAGGCCGCGTACAGGGTCGGTTCCTCCTCGGCGACGACCAGCAGGTCGAAGATCCGGGGGCGGCGGTGCCAGGGCTCGGCCGTGGGGTCGCCCAGCCAGTCGAGGACCGCGCGCCGGTAGGCGGTGAGCGGGGGTTCCTCGGCGGGGCGGGCGCGCAGGGCGTCGTTGATCAGGTCCCCGTCGCCTCGAAGTGAGTCGAGGACGGCGGCTTCCTTGCTCGCGAAGTACCGGCTGAAGGTGCGCCGGTCGACGTCCGCGCGGTTCGCGATCTCCTCGACCGTGACGTTCTTCAGGCCCCGGTCGAGTACGAGCTCGAACGCGGCCCGCGCCAGGGTGTCCCGGGTCCGGCGCGCCTTACGGCCGCGTCTCTCCGGTGCCTTCCGTTCCGAGTTCATAGATGCACCGTACACCCAAAAATGTCCCGACGCGACAAAAGTCTCGTCGGGACATCCGAGGCGTGCCGGGGGCGGGCGCTCAGGGGTGCGGGAAGGCCAGGGCCTGACTTTCGGATGCGCCGCTCCCCGGCAGTCCGGGCCGCTGCCCGCGACGCACGGGCACACCCCGCAGGGCGAGCACCGCTATGTCGTCGCGGCGCACGCCGCCGGTGAACGCTTCGAGATCGGTACTGAGCGCGTCCAGGACCTCGCGCGGGCCCCGGCTCGCCCATCGGGCCAGCCGGTCGTCCAGGGGATAGAAGGCGCCCGACGCGTCGCGCGCCTCGGTGACGCCGTCCGTGCACACGAGGAGCGTGGCGCCGGAGGGGACGTCGAACCACTCGGCGGCCCGCGCCTCGGAGCTGAGGTCCGCCATGCCGAGCGGTACGGAGGTCCGTCGCAGCCGGACGACCCAGGTCTCGCCGTGGTGCAGCAGCCGGGGCGCGATATGGCCGCAGTTGACGGCCTCCACCCGGCCGTCGGCATCGAAGCCGAGCACCAGGGCGGTCACGAACCGCTCGGTCTCACCGGTCTGGGCGGAGGAGGCGTTGTGCCGGACGACCGCGTCCTCCAGCGCTCCGGCGACTCCGGTGAGCGTGGGTTCGCGGATGGCCGCTTCGCGGAAGGCGCCGAGTACGGCGATGCCGGTCCCCATGGCGGCCAGACCCTTGCCCTGGACGTCACCGATGATCACGCGTGTTCCGTGCGGGGACTCGACGACCTCGTAGATGTCTCCGCCGACGAGACGGTCCTCCTCGATGGGTTCGTACAGCCCGTGGGCGAAGACCTGGTCCGTCAGGACGGGCAGGGGGCGCAGGATCTGCCGCTGAAGCGCGCCGGCCGCGGTCCGCAGCCGGGCGATCTCGACGGCGTGCCGGATGCGCGCGACACAGGAGGCCACACCGAGGCCGCAGGCCAGCACCGTGAATCCGATGCTGAGCGCGAGTCCCCAGAACGTGCCTCCCATGAGGACCCGGGAGACGACGACGACGGCCGTGATCCAGACCGCGACGGACACGGTCTGGCGGACCGAGCAGAAGACCGAGGCGAGCGCGGGCGCGACCACGAGGAGCGGGATGACCTGGAGGTCCGCACCGGTCAGGTAGTCGAGGACCACGACGAGGAAGGTGAACGCGGCCACGACGCCCGCCAGGGCACCGTTGCCGATGCGGGACGCGCCTGCGGCCGCCTCCCCGGCGTCGAGGTCCGGCAGCCGGGGTGCGTCTGGTGTCCTGTTGCGCCTGCTTCCCACGGTTGCTCCACGCCTCCCGTCGCCCACTCGGTTTCTGTGCTTCCTGTCCAGTGGACCTGGGGGCGGCACGCCCTGGCATGGGGCTTACGGCCCTCGCACCGGGGCAAAGGTCCCGGCCCGGGACGCGGAAGGACCTCCGGCCCTGGTGTTTCTGGGCCGAAGGTCCTGGGTGTGACCGATTGCTCCCGCGCTTCAGAGCCGGGCGGCCGTGCGGGTCCCTTCCTCGCGCCGGACAGGGGGCAAGGGGTGCCGCGGTACGAGCGCCGAGAGGAACGCCGTCCGGCGCCGGAGTCCGAAGCCGAGCGATTCGTAGAGCCGGACCGCGTTGGTGTTGGACGCGGCCGCGTGCAGGAACGGGATGTCGCCGCGTTCCCTGATGCCGTGGGCGACCGCCAGGACGAGACGGCCCGCGAGCCCCTGTCCCCGTACGGACTCGTCGGTGCACACACCGCTGATCTCGGTCCAGCCCGGTGGGTTCAGCCGCTCCCCCGCCATCGCCACCAGAACTCCGGACCGGCGGATGCCGAGGTAGGTGCCGAGCTCGATGGTGCGCTTGGTGAACGGGCCGGGCCGGGTGCGCTCGACCAGTTCGAGCATCTCCGGAATGTCGGCGGGGCCGAGCAGCACGGCCTCGGGGTCGGGGGCCGCGTCCACGCTCTCGTCGACGAGCTGGACGCCCTCCGCATGGAACACGATCTTCCAGTCGTCGGGCGGCGGCTCGCGGAAGGCGGCGATGGTGAGGGAGTTGCCGGGTCCTGCGAGCGCGGCGACGTCGGCCCAGTCCCCGTCCTCCGGATCGTCCGGCAGGGCCAGCCACGGGGTGATGTCGGGCGGGTAGCGCAGGATGCGGCCACGGTGTTCGGCGAAGCGGGCGTGGGGTCCGGTCAGCGACGAGCGGACCGGGTTGTCGAGCGGATGCCCGGCCGCTTCCTCGGGCCGGGCACCCGCCGCGGGGGCGTCGGCGGAGCTCATGCAGCCACCTCGATCACGATCTTGCCGCGTGCGTGTCCGCTCTCCACGGTACGCAGGGCCTGTGCGGCTTCGGCCAGGGGGAAGGTCTGCGTCACCTGGGCGCGCAGGACTCCCTCGACGGCGAGACGCGCCACCTCGTCGAGTACGGCCGCGTTGCGGGCCCGCCGCACCGCCGCTCCGCCGAGCTCGACCACCAGTTGTTTGCCGCCTGCACTGATCAGCTGTGCGCGGTCCCGGACCAGCCCTGCCGCGATCGTCAGGTCGTCACCGCCGACCAGGTCGTAGACCGCGTCGATCCCTTCGGGGGCGGCGGCCCGGACGCGGTCCGCGAGACCGGGGCCGTACGGGACGTGGATGGCGCCGAGCGATTCGACGAGGTCCTTCTTGGCGCCGCTCGCGGTGCCGATGACCCGGACGCCCAGGTGGCGGGCGAGCTGCACGGCGGCGACCCCCACACCTCCCCCGGCGCCGGTGATCAGCAGGGTCGAACCGGGGGCCGGGTCCAGCTGGTGCACCCCGTCGTACGCGGTGGCCGCGGCCACCGACAGGGCCGCCGCGTCCGTGAACGACAGTGCGTCCGGCTTGTGGGCGGTGACGGCTACGGGCATCAGGGTGTACTCGGCGTATCCGCCGGTGAGCGGGCAGCCGAAGACCGCCTGCCCTGGTGCGAATCCTTCGACGCCCGGCCCGGTCGCCACCACGGTCCCTGACGCCTCGCTGCCGAGCACGGCGGGCAGGGCCGCGGGGGCGCTGCCCGGCCGTGTGTACCCGTTTCGCAGCTTCCAGTCGACGGGATTGACCCCGGCCGCCCTGACCGCGACGAGCAGTTCGCCGGGTCCGGGTTCCGGCACAGGCAGGTCGGCGAAGGCTTCCGCCTCGGGTCCGCCGTGCCGGGTGAATACGTACGCCTTGGGCATGAGTTCCCTCGCTCCGGTTCGTCTCGTCGGCTGCCCGGTGAGCGGCCGGCGGTCCGGCAGCCGCGGGGCGACACCTGCGGTAAGTCCGTTCGCTCTGCACGTATTCCCGCGCACGCCTCGTGTGTCCGGCCTTCGGCGTACATCGAAATCAACTCAAAGAGCGTGGAATACCGGCCGGTCGGGCTCCAACCCCCTTCTGTCTGTGGCACTCTGGAGCCGATCGCCCCACCGGGCTCCCCCGTACCGGTGGGGCGGTTCTGTGATCTCCCGGGGTGTGTACGGCCCCCGTTGAGGACTCCGCGACCGGGCACAGCGATTACCGGCCAACCCCGGATCGATTCCCTCCGTTACGCATGACCGCCCGGACCGGGGGCAGGCGGATAGACCTCATGGCCAACAGCAGGGGAGTGTGACGGGATGACGGCGCACACTGCGCGAACCACCGATGCGCAGGCGACGGGGGCCACGGACGAACTGCCGTGGATCGAGGATGCCGGGAAGGTCGCGCCCAAGGACGCGCGCGAACTGTCCCGGGTCTTCTTCGACAGGCTCCAGGTCCTCGAAGAGGGCACTGCCGAGCACCAGTACGCGCGCAATACTCTCATCGAAATGAATCTGTCCCTGGTCCGCTTCGCGGCGGGCCGGTTCCGCAACCGCGGCAGCGGCGACATGGAGGACATCGTCCAGGTGGGGACGATCGGTCTGATCAAGGCCATCGACCGCTTCGACCTGTCCCGCGAGGTCGAGTTCACCTCCTTCGCCGTTCCGTACATCGTCGGCGAGATCAAGCGTTTCTTCCGCGACACCAGTTGGGCCGTTCATGTGCCGCGGCGGCTCCAGGAGTTGCGCGTCGATCTCGCCAAGTCGAAGGAGGCCCTGTCGAACGAGCTCGACCGTGAACCCACGGTCCACGAGCTCGCCGAGCATCTCGGGATCGACGAGGGCGAGGTGACCGAAGGCATCGTCGCGGCCAACGGCTACACCGCCGGCTCCCTGGACATGCCGACGGACACCACGGAGTCGTGGAAGCTCAGCGCGGGCGGACGTACCTTCGCCGATGTACTGGGTGAGCCGGACCCGGCGATGGAGAGCGTCGAGAATCTCCATGCCCTCGCCCCGTTGCTCTGCGAGCTCGACGAACGCGAGCGCCGCATCATCGACATGCGCTTCGGCCAGGAGATGACTCAGGCGCAGATAGGCGAACAGCTCGGTATCTCCCAGATGCATGTCTCCCGGCTGCTCAGCCGCATGCTGTGCAAGCTCCGCAGCGGGATGCTCACCGAGGACTGACTGAGCGCGTCCGGGGCGTCCTCTGTTACAGGGGCATGTCGACTTCATGGCCACATCGCCCTGAAGCGAAGGGAGTTGTTCACGGAGACGGGTACGGCGGGCAGTCTTGTACCGCTCGGCACGTGACCATCCCGCTTCCCGTCCCCTGGAGTGCCCATGAGTTCCGTACCGCTGTCCGAAGCCGCCTACGACCGGAAGCGGCTTCGGCAGTGGGCCCGCGGTCGTGCGAGATCCGCCGGGGTCGGCCGGCGCGAGCTGCTGAAGCTCGTGGCGGCGGCCTCGGCGGCGGGCCCCCTGGCCTCGCTCGCCTCCCCCGCCCACGCCGCGGGTTCCCTCCCGGGTGTGGTGAAGCCGCTGCCACCCGAGTTGTTCACGCTGCGCGGCACCAACGCCGAGACGAACTTCGCGGCGCTGCGTGCGACGGGGCTGCTCACCCCCACCGACCGGTTCTTCGTCCGCAACCACACGGCCACCCCTCGGATCGACGCGGCCGACTGGCGGCTCAGGATCTGGGGCGACGGTCTGACGGGCGGGCCGGTGGAGTTCTCGTACGCCGATCTGCTCGCCCTTCCGCCGGTCAGCCGCACGGCGTTCGTGGAGTGCGCGGGCAACGCCCGCAGTTTCTACGCCTCGCAGCAGAACCAGCCGGTCAGCGGCACCCCGTGGACCCTCGGCGCGATCGGCACGGCACGCTGGCGCGGGGTGCGGCTGGCGGACGTGCTGCAACGGGCGGGCATCAGCCGCGACGCCGTCGATGTGCTGCCGCGCGGGCTGGACGGCGAGGTCGTCACCGACGGTGTCGCACTGGGGCGGGTACGCAGGCCCTTGCCGGTGGAAAAGGCGCTGGACGACGTGCTGCTGGCCTATGAGATGAACGGTGAGCCGCTGCCGCCCGACCACGGATTCCCGGTCCGGCTGATCGTGCCCTCGTGGGTGGGCATCGCGAGCATCAAGTGGGTCGGCGACATCGAGGTGAGCACGGATCCCTTGCTTTCGCCGTGGAACACGAACCTGTACCGGCTGTTCGGCCCCGCGCATCCGCCGGGGGGCAGTGTTCCGCTGACGCGTCAGACCCTCAAGAGCGCCTTCGAACTCGCGCCCGGAGCCACGCTCACCGCGCACCGGCATCAGGTCCTCACGGGCCGTTCCTGGTCGGGCGGCGCGCCGGTCCGCTCGGTGGAGGTCAGTACGGACGGGGGCACCCGGTGGCGACGGGCGCGACTGCGGGACGAGCCCAGGGCCGGGAGCTGGGTGCGCTGGTCGGCCGACTGGGTGCCCGCCGAGCGGGGGCCCGCCGTGCTGCTGGCGCGGGCGACGGACCGTTCGGGACGCAGTCAGCCGGAGGTGTCGGTCCACAACACGCAGGGGTATCTCTTCGACGCGGTGGTCCGGCATCCGGTGACGGTCGTCTGAGGGGGTCGCCGTGCCCGCGCGATGCGGGCACGTCGCGATGCGGGTGCCCGGCCGCTATTGGGCCCGTCCCGCGTAGTACGTCGCGATCATGTCATCGGCGCCATGTCCGGCCGCTTCCGCGCGGGCGAAGCGCGCGGTGGACGCGGCGACCAGATCCAGCGTGACCCCCGCGGCCTCGGCTGCTTCGAGGATGAGGCGGGAGTCCTTCAGCGCCGTGGAGAGCGCGAAGCTCGGCGTGAGATCACCGGAGAGCACGGCGCCGGCCTTGCTCTGCAGATAGGGGGTGTCCAGCGGGCCGCCCTTCATGACGTCGAGGAACATCTGCGGGGCGACGCCGAGCCCGTCCGCCAGGTTGAGGCATTCGGCCACGCTGTTGACCAGGTTGATCACCCAGGTGTTGGCGACCAGCTTCAGTCGCGACGCCGCACCCGGGTCCTCGCCGACCCAGAGCGTGCGCTGCCCGATCGCGTCCAGGACGGGCAGCGCGATCGCGCGGGCGGCCGAGGGCCCGGAGACGAACACCGTGAGCATGCCGCGCTCGGCGGGCTCCTTGGTGCCGGACACCGGGGTGTCCAGATAGACGAGCCCGAGTCCGGCGGCCCGGTGCGCCAGGTCCGTGGTGATGTCGGGGCCGACGGTGGCGCTCTGCAGCCACACCTGGCCGGGGCGCAGACCGGGCGTCGCCGCGGTGAGCGTCTCGGCGACGGACCGGCCGTCGTTCAGCGCGGTGAGGATGACGTCGGCGCCGCGCACGGCTTCCGCGGCGGTGTCCGTGACGGTGGCTCCGCCGGCGGCGAGCGGCCGGGCCCTGTCCTGGGTGCGGTTCCAGGCGCGGACCTGGAGTCCGGCCCTGAGCAGGCTGCGCGCCATGCCGGAGCCCATGATCCCGGTACCGAGGACCGCGACGGTGGGCCGCCCGGGGACGGCGCCGGGCGAGGGTGCGGGAGCGGCTGTCATGCGGAGGTTCCTTCCGTCGGCCGCACCCTGGGGAAGCGCGGCGCGGCAGCAGGACTCAAGACTGCCGCAGCGCACTCTCCAGCACGGCGCTGTGCACCGCCCTGGCGAGTCGCGCGCCCCAGAGCGAGCGCGGTCCCGCGAAGGGTTCCCCGGGACGGCCGGCCGCGGGCTCCGGTGCGGCGACGCAGAC
The DNA here is from genome assembly GCF_042717135.1 of Streptomyces sp. NPDC058620. NCBI lineage: Bacteria > Bacillati > Actinomycetota > Actinomycetes > Kitasatosporales > Streptomycetaceae > Streptomyces > Streptomyces sp. NPDC058620. Next base: position 166,026 of record NZ_JBHXQO010000001.1, on the reverse strand, counting down.
GGCGTCGGTGGGGGTTCCCGAGCAGTCCAGGCCGGCGTCCAGGAGTGCCTGGACCTTCGCCTCGGTGGCCGTCGCGACGGCGTTGACCAGGGCGGCGTCGGAGAGCGCGACGGGCAGGGTCACGACGATGTTGACCGTGCCGGGCAGCGGCGGGCCTTCTACGCCCTCGGCGGGGGCGGCGGCCCATCCCCGTACGCCGAGTCCCGCGGTGACGGTCGCGGTCACGTCCGTGTCGGCCGCCGTGGTGCGGGCGGTGACGTCGGCGGCCGTCATCAGGCCGGCGCCGGGGCCGGTGAGGCCCTCGGCGGCGGCGATCCCGGCGAGATGGTGTTCCGGGTCCATGCGCGGATAGCCGCTGGGCACCTGGGCGTTGAGGATCCAGGCGCGCGGGCCGATGCCGCCGCCGAGCACGGCGCTGCTGCACACCCGCCAGCCGGGGCCGAGCCGCCAGACCAGGTGGTGGAGGTGGTGGCCGTCCTCCTGCCGGGTCAGCAGCTCGCCGCGCTGTTCCGGCAGGAGTACGCGTACGGAATGGATGGTGCACCCCCGGGAGGCACGGCGGGACGAGGTCGTCGATGGCCCGACGATCATAGGTGCGCCCCGCCGCCCGCCGGGGTCCCTGGTAGGGCGGGTGGCCGGAACCGGGTCAGAGGTCGTGGCGGGCCTTTCGGCTCCCTGCCGTTCGGCCGGGCCCCGTCCGGCCGGTTCCACGGCGGGCGGCCTCCGGGCGTCCGGGCGGTCCCCCGGGGGCGCCCCCCCCGGGCCACCCCCGCCGTCACCCGATTGGCCTAACGCGGAAACGGCCCCCGAAGCGGCCGGGCGCGGGGCTGAGCCCACGTGCCGAGCCCCTGGCGCCTTACCCCCGGCGGCCGGGAAGTTGCAGCGTCCATCCGGGTGAGGCGCGATGGAAGTCGGACGCGCCTTCCCTGCTGGACCCACCCACAGGACGCGCCCGGGCGAGGAGGAATCGGCCATGGGAGCCGCAGACGGTTTCACGGATTCCGCAGAGCTTGACGGTCTGAACGTCTACGACAGCGAGGGCGAGAAGGTCGGAAGCGTGGGGCGGGTGTACGTCGACGACGTCACGGGCAAGCCCGACTGGATCACGGTCAAGACCGGCATGTTCGGTATGAAGGAGAGCTTCGTACCGCTCGCCGGCGCTCGCCGTGTCGCCTCCGACCTGCACATCTCTCATCCGAAGGAAAAGGTCAAGGACGCCCCGCGGGTCGACGCGGACGCGCACCTGTCCGTGTCGGAGGAAGAGGAGCTCTACCGGCACTACGGCCTCACGAAGAGGTCGACCACCAAGCCCGCCGGAACGGCGGGCACGGGTACCGGCACAGGCCCCGGTGCACCGACCGCGGCCGGCACGGGCACGATGGGCGCTGCGGGAGCGGCCGGCGCCGCCGGCACCCCCCGTCCGGGCACCGGTAAGGCGACGACCGCCGGTACGGCCGGCATGGCGGGAACCGGTACCGGCGCGGGCAGGCACCGCGACACGTCGGCGACGACAGGACGTCCACTAGTAGGCGCCGGAACCGAGCGGTCCGCGGCCGATCGCGGCCACAAGGACGAAATGATCCGCTCGGAGGAGCAGCTGCACGTCGGGACGGAGGAGTACGAGAGCGGGAAGGCGCGTCTGCACAAGTACGTGGTGACCGAGAACGTCACCCGCACCGTGCCCGTCTCCCATGAAGAGGTCCGTGTCGTACGCGAGCCTCTCCTGCCGAACGAGAAGTCGGCCGGCCGTTCCGACATCGGCGAACAGGACGTCGAGGTCACCCTTCACGCGGAACGGGCGACCGTCCGCAAGGAGGCCGTCCCGGTCGAACGCGTCCGCCTCGAAACCAACAAGGTCACCGAGCAGAAGGAAGTCTCCGCCGAGGTCCGTAAGGAGAAGATCGACTACGCGGAGGGGAAGGACATGGGCAGCGGCAAGGACACGGGCGGCGAGTTCGGCCAGGGACGCCGCCGCTGACCCCCTGTACGCGACGGACCGACGTACACCGCAGGACAGGGGGCGGACCCGTGCCGTACGGGCCCGCCCCTTCCTCGCGTCCCGGGTCGCAACCCGGGACCCGGCGCTGCCCCGCGCGCGGCGAGCGCGACGACGACGGGCGCCGTCAGACGACGGGACGTCCTCCTCGGAACCGGTCGAGTGCCGCCTTCAGTTCCGCCTCGTCCGGCGGGTTGGCCCCGGCCCGTGCCACGGTCACGGCGGCCGAGGCCGCCGCGTGGCGCAGCACCTCGGTCACCGTGTCCGCGTCGACGGCGCGCAGCCGCTCGCGGCCGTCCGCGCCGAGCAGCCCGCGCGAGGCGAGGGCGTGCAGCGTGCCCGACATGAACGCGTCGCCCGCGCCTACGGTGTCTACGACCCGGGTGGGCAGCGCGCCGATGGTGACCCGTCCACCGGGAAGCACGGCGAACGCTCCGTCGGCTCCCCGGGTGACCAGGACCAGGGCGGGTCCGGTGGCCTGCCAGCGGGCGGCGATCTGCTCCGGCTCCTCCCCCGGATACAGCCACGCCAGGTCCTCGTCGCTCGCCTTGACGACATCGCTGAGCGCGACACAGCGTTCGACGCGGCGTACGGCCGTGGCGTGGTCCCCCATCAGTTCCGGGCGCACGTTGGGGTCGTAGCTGACGGTCGACGCCGTCCGTGACGACTCGACGGCGTCCAGTACGGTGGCCGCGCCCGGCTCCATCACCGCGGCGATCGACCCGGTGTGGACGTGCTGGTGCGTCGGCCCCGAGCCGGCCGCTGCCAGGGTCCAGGTGATCTCGAAGGTGTACGTGGCCCGGCCGCCGTCGTCCAGGGTCACGGCGGCGGACGGGGTGGGCGCGGTGGAGTGGTCGGTGCACACCCGCACCCCGCCGGCTGTGAGATGGTCCCTGATCAGCCGCCCGTCGCCGTCGGGGCCCAGTTGCGTGAGCAGGGTGGCCTCGCCCCCGAGCCGGGCGAGCCCGTACGCGACGTTGGCCGGGCTGCCGCCGGGGTGGACCTGGTCGGCCGCACCGGGGAGCCGGACGATGTCGGCGACGCATTCACCGATGACCAGTACGTCGAGTCTGTCGAGCATGGGGTGGGTCTCCCTGGAGTGCGGTGACGGAGGTGTCCTGGTAGGCGGTGCGGCCTCCGAACACATTGAGCCCGATCCTGCCGCGTACGAAGCGGGTGTCCGTCGTGTCGATGAGCGGCCGGTCGTCGACGAACACCCCGATCCGGTTGCCGGGTGCCCTGATCCGCAGGGGCAGACTCGTTCCGGCAGGCAGGAGCAGGGGCACTGGGAAGAGGTGGCTGCTGATGGTGACGCGTCCGTCTCCGCCGAACACCTCGACGGAGGAGGAGTCCATGAGCAGGCGTATGCGCAGACGTCGAATGCGATGCAGGCGCGGGCGGTGCGAGATCGCGGCCGGTTGCCAGGCCAAAGAGGCGTACCCGGCCGGGGTTGGGGTCAAGGCTCGCGGCTGACCGGACACGGGTGAGGAATCCCGTCGGACTGATTCGCGGTCAGACCGACGAGCGTTCGATCAGCGGGCGGTCGACCGTCACTTACGAGCGGTTGGCCGGCTGTATCAAGGGAAGTGACAGCCAGAATCTCCCGGCGCTCGGGACGAGGGCCGGGAGACTCGGGTGCGCAGGGTGGCGGAGCGGGTTCAGGAGGCGTCCTGGCCGCCCTCCTCCCCGTACCGTCGCTCGAATTTGGCGACCTGCCCCTCGGTGTCGACGACCCGGGCCTTGCCGGTGAAGAAGGGGTGGCTCTCGGCGGAGATCTCCACGTCGATCACGGGATAGCTGTTGCCGTCGTCCCAGTCGATGGTCTGCTCGCTCGACGCGGTGGACCTGGTCAGGAAGGCGTAACCGGCCGACCGGTCGCGGAAGACCACGGGGCGGTACGAGGGGTGCTTGTCCTGCTGCATGCCTGCTCCTGGGAACGTACGGTTTCGGCTCCGGCCAGCCTCGCGAACAGGAGCGGACCGCGCGATCGCACGCGTCCGTACGGGGGGTGCGGGGGGGTGCGGGGGGATGCGGGGGATGCGGGGCGCCCGGTCCCTCTGGTGGTCAGAGCGGGTCCAGGGCGGCGGCCTCCACCGCCGGGCGGCTCTCCCGCGGCTCATCGGCGGGCGCCGGGCGGCGGGTCCACAGCAGGGCCCCGGCCAGCAGTGCGGCGGCGCCGAGCAGCCACGGCAGCGGGCCGGCTGGCAGCGCGCCGACGGCCAGCCCGGCCGCGGCGCCCACCAGTTGCAGGGAGAGCGACTGCACGGAGAGGGCCGTGGCCCGGCCCGAGGCCCCGACCCGCCGGTGCAGCAACTCGTTCTCACTGGGCCCCGCCGCTCCGAGCCCCAGGTACACCAGCCCGTATCCGACGACGGCCAGGGCCACGGGGACCACGCCGGACGAGGTCACGGTGGCGCCGAGCAGCAGAAGACCGGTCGCGCCCGCCGCGAGCCCCGCCAGGACGGCGCGCTCGCCGCTGCCGGCGAGCCGGGCGACGAGCGGCGCGAGATGACTGCCCAGCGCGGAGCAGACGAACCCGGCCGAGGCGAGTCCGGCGAAGAGCACGGCACCGGACTCGGCGGCGCCGGTCAGTTCGGCGGCCCGTCCGGGGGTGAGCAGTTCGATCGCGGCCAGCGCGGTGCCCGCCGCACCCGCGCTCAGCAGGATTCTGCGGATCAGTGCGTCGCGGGTGCCGAGCCGCAGTCCGTCCGCGACCGTGACCGGGACGCCGCGCAGCACACCGCGCAGGGTGGCCGGCGCTCTCGGCGGTTCGGGCAGGGCCACCAGGACGTAGAGCACGAACACGATCTCGACGACCGCGCCCAGGAGCACCGGAACGGAGAGCGGCAGGACGAGGCCGGAGGTGGACGTGCGCAGTCCGTCGGCGAGGCCGGGGACGAGCCCGAGCAGCCAGGGCAGAGCGCCACCGAGGAGCGTCCCCGCGGCGAGCGCGGCCGAGGAGGCGGCGCTCGCGCGGGCCAGGCCCGTACGGAGGGCGGCGTCGGGCCCGGAGTTCGCCTGAACCGTGTCGACGTACCAGGATTCGGCCGGTCCGCTGGACAGGGCGCGGGCGGCGCCCATCAGGACCATGCCGACGGTGAGCACCCAGGCGGCCGTGCCGATGCCGAGGAGGGTGAGGGCCGCCAGGTTGAGGAGCCCGGCGCTGGCCAGCACGGTGCGGCGGCCGATGACGTCGGAGAGGCCGCCGGTGGGGAGTTCGAGAGCGGCGGCGGTGAGGGAGTGGGCGGCCAGGAATCCCGCCACGGCGGCGAGGGTCATGCCCCGCTCGGTGAAGAGCAGCACCAGCGGGGCGATGGTCAGGCCGAGGGGCAGCCAGAAGAGGAACGACACGGTCACGAAGCGGCGCCGCGCGGTCCGTTCGTCGGGTATCGGCGCCGTACGAGGTCTCCGGGAAGGCCCGGAGCTCTTGGCGGTCACGAGGCGCCTTCCGGGTGCGTGTCCCGCGCCCCGGCAACAGCGGCGGGACCACCGTCGGCCAGGGGAAGCCCCGCGGTGACCAGGACGACCTGTTCGGCCCTCGGGTCGGACGCGTCGCGCGCCGTCAGTTCGGCGAGCTTGGTGTCGAGGGCGGTCCACAGCTCACGGAGGGACTCCGGTGTCAGCCGGGGCAGCAGGTCGCTCACGTTCGACGGTTCCTGCCACTCCGTCCCCAGCCGTCCGGCCTCCATGTCCGCCTCGTGCTGGGCGAGCGCGCTCTGCAGGTGCTCGATCTGCCGGCGGCGCAGCGTCCCGAGCGCGGCCCGGCTGCCGGGCGTGGCGTGCATGGCCTCGTTGCTCCACGAGGTGAGGGTGTGCACGGACTTCCAGCGGCGCTCCCGGCTGTCGCGGTGCTCCGCCTCGACCACGAAGGCGTACTTGGCCAGCACCCGCAGGTGGTAGCTGGTGGAGGCGGAGGTCTCCCCCGTCCGGGCCGCCAGCTCGCTCGCGGTGGCCGGGCCGTGCTGCCGCAGCAGCCCGAGCAGCCGGATGCGCAGGGGGTGGGTGAGGGCCTTCAGTGCCGCCGCGTCCCGTTCGGGATCGAGTACGCGGTGCTGCTCGTCGCTGTCCATGGCGGCAGCCTAGAGCGAGCCACCCTCTTTCCCAAAGTATTTTTGCAAAATTTGTTCGGGAGATCTGGAGGCCCTCCGCGCCCGTCTCAGCGCCCGCCCCCCACCGCCTCCAGGGCGTCCGCCACGAGAGTCAGGAAGCGGGCGTGGGCCCGTGGGCTGCAAGGCGGCTCGGGGTTCCACGGCACGACGCGCGCCGTCCCCCACAGCGCCGGTCCGCCCGGTGCCGCCGCGAAGGCGTCGAACGGGGTGGCGTGTGCCCTGACGTCCGCGAGGACGAGATGGGGCCGCAGCTCCGCCGCGTGCGCCCGGCCGACGGTGGACCAACTGGCGCCGGGCCCCTCGGCGGGCTCCACCAGGTTCACCCCCAGTTCGGCAAGCACCCGCAGCTCGGGCCACATCCCGGGGCGGGCGAGGTGGACCTCGTCCCGGCCGGCCGGCGAGAGTGCGAGCACCCGGGGCCGGTCCTGCACGGCGGCGACCGCCCGCAGCCGCTCTCCTGCCGCAGCCGACTCCCTGTCGTCGGCCGGGGCCGGCTCACCTCCGAGTGAGCGGGCCAGGTCGGCGAACCGGTCACCGATCGCGGCGAAGCCGCGTGCCCGGCCCACGTCGATCACGACGACCGGGACCCGCTCCTCCAGATGCTTGGCGGTCTCGGGAGCGAGCCCGTAGACCTGTCCGCCGCCGTAGGAAACGGCGACGACCAGGTCCGGCGCGCCACGCAGCAGGGTCTCGATGTCCAGGGCGCCCCCCGCACCGACGTAGTCGACCGAGTCCAGAGGCAGGGCGCCCGCCTTCGCCCGGTCGGGTGCGGGACCGTCGTGGCCGGAGCCGAAGATCCCCTCGGGCCTCACCCCGTAGTCCCACAGGGTGGCTCCGGCCTGGAGGTACGCGAGTATCCGGACCGGACGCCGCGCGGCTGTAGACACCTGCCCCCGGTCGTCGGAAAATCGCCATGCGCTCTGTTCCGTCACATCATCCGCCCCTCCGCACCGGCTCCCCGGCCCTCGCCGGGCTCGCACCTCTGTACCTGCCCAGCCGGTTGCCGCCACACCCCCGGATCGGCGGCCCGTACGGAGCGGGGCCCAACGAGCTCACTCCGCAGGGGGTGGACGCGGCAGCGATTTCGGCCACGCGGGTTAACTCCTGTGACACAGAGGCCAGTTGAGGCGTCGCTGCCAGTGGGGGAAGACGTCGGCGACGGCCGGGAACGGGTCCGGGTCGACGGCCGGCGGGCCGTGCCGGACCGTCTGCGCATCCAGTGGTCGCCACAGGGGCCAACTCGGTGGTGACGGCGGCCGGTTGGCGGCAAGCGGCCAGGATGAGGGATACCTCGCCCCCCGGTCGGCGGTCGGGGTGAATTTCACTCGTTCCACACCCTCGCGCCAGCACACCCTCCTCACCACCTGTTAGACATGCACTACCCATGGTGATCAACTCGCATCGCCACCGCCCTCTCCCGCTGCGCCGAGAAGGAATCCCCACATGCGCTCGACCGCCCTCCGGATCGCGTTGGCCGCGACCGTCGGAGCCTCGCTCTGCGCCGTATCCCCCCAGAGCCCCCCGGTGAGCCGTGGCTTCGCGGGCCCCGCCCCCGCTCTCGGCCCCGCCCTCGCCCGCTGTCCCGTCGTCGAGGTGATGGTGGTCTACACGCCCAAGGCCGCCACCGAGGTCGGCGGGCGCCATCGCGTCTACGCCTCCGCGCAGCAGATCGCCATCCGGATGAACCGCTCGCTCAAGCGGAGCGGGGTGTGCGGGTCCATCCGGATCACCCACGCCTACACGGCGACCCAGTACGAGGGTTCGGAGGACTTCGCCTCTGCGCACCAACGGCTCAAGGACAGGGACGATCCGACGCTGGGCGGGCCCGCACACCAGCTGCGGGAACGGTTCGCCGCCGATCTCGTCGCCCTCATGGTGAACCGGCGGGAAAAGGGCGGTGGCATCGCGGACTACACGTCCACGCTCAGCGAGACCTCCAGCGAAATGGCGTATTCGGTCGCTGATGTCGAGGGAATCGCACTGGACTCGGTCAGCCACGAGATCGGGCACAACCTGGGCCTCGCCCATGACCGCACGACGATAGCGACCGATCCGGCCGGCGGGATGAGGGCGAGCGAGGACCGGCCGTACAACACGGGCTGGATCACCCCGGACCGCAAGTACCACACGATCATGGCGTACGGGTCCTCGTGCGGCGACTGCACGGGTGTCGGGCAGTTCTCCAACCCGGACAGGAAGTGGCGCGGGCAGCCCCTGGGCGACGCGCACAACGACAGTGCCCGCGCGCTGAGCGAGACCATGCCCGTGGTCGCCCGCTACCGCGCCTCCCCCGGCCCGTTCGGCCGCTGAGGGACGTGCTCACAGTCAGGATCACGCCGGCCTGACGGCGGCACTCCGACGCGGAGCGGGATCAGTCGTTCACCGCGGTCAGCAGCACGACCGCGTCCTCCAGGGCGAGCAGCCCGTGCCGCTCCTGGGGGATCGGGTGCAGAGACCCTGCGGCGAGTTCCACGTCGCCGGAGGGTGCGGTGAGGCGCACGGCGCCGCGCAGCACCTGGAGGGATGCGGCGGGCGGAGCATTGTGTTCGTCGAGGGCCGACCCGCCCGTGAGGGCGATGACCGTCTGCCGGAGGGTGTCCTCGCGCAGCAGGAGGTGGGCGCTGCGGCCGTGCGGGGAGGTACGGGCCAGGGCCAGGTGCTCGACGGCGAGGGCGTTCAGATCGTCCATATTTCCACTCTGCCACGAGGCCGGGCCGCGCGTTCGGCTGCGCGGCCCGGCCGGTGCGTCCCGGGCCGGGACCGGTCAGAGCCCGGCGGTGTAGAGGAGCCGGTCGGGCGATCCCGGGCTCAGGCCGGAGAGCGCACCCGCCGTGGCCTCGTCGCCGAGCCGGTCGGCGATCTCCCGCGGTGACGCGTCTGGGCTCTTCTCCATGTGGAGGACGGCGACGCCCGCGACGTGCGGGGCGGCCATGGAGGTGCCGTCGAGCGGCTGGTGACCGCCGCCGGGCCGGGCGGAGACGATGGCCGCGCCCGGGGCGTGAAGCTCGACGCACTCGCCCCAGTTACTGAAGTCCGTCTGCCGGTCAGAGGCGTCCGATGCCGCCACGGTGACCACACGGTCCGCACCGGCCGGGGAGACGTCGCAGGCGTCCTCGTTGTCGTTGCCGGCTGCGACGACCGGGAGGATGCCGCGGTCCCACAGCGCGCCGACCGCCTCGTCGACCGCGGCCGACGAGGGGCCGCCCAGCGAGGCGTTGACCACGGCGGGCTGCTGGGCGTTCCTGGCGACCCAGTCCAGCCCGGCGAGGATCCCTGCCCACGTCCCCCTGCCTTGGCAGTCCAGCACCCGCACCGTGGTGAGCGAGGCGGAGCCGGCCACGCCGACCGTCGTACCGCCGACGGTGCCGGCCACGTGGGTGCCGTGCCCGCTGCAGTCCTGGCCCTGCCGTCCGTCGCCGACGGCGTCGTACCCGAAGGTCACCCGCCCGCCGAACTCACTGTGCCCGGCGTCGATCCCGGTGTCGACGATGTAGGCCGTCACGCCCTTGCCCGTACCGGCCGGGCTGTACGCCCGGTCGAGCGGCAGCCCGCGCTGATCGATCCGGTCCTGGCCCCAACTGCCTGGCACAGCACGCGAGATGACGGACGGTGCCCCAGCGGACGGCGGACCGCTCGTGCCGGTGGTGACCTCACCGTTCTCCTCGACGGACTCGACGCCGGGGATGGCGCGTACCGTGGAGAGCTGAGCCGGACTCAGGGCTGCCGCGAAGCCGTTGAGGATGCTCCGGTAGGTGAACAGCGGGCGGACGCCGAACTCCTCCTCCATGGCGTCCGGTGCCAGTCCGGGAGCGAGCGTGACGATGTACTGACCGACGACGGCACGGTCCGACTGCCGTACGGGTACGGCAGTCGGACCGGTGTCGGCGGTGGCGGGGGTGGAGCCGGTCAGGGGAATGACCAGCAGCAGAGCGGCTGGTGCCCAGCGGGCTCGCAGGCGCATGAGTTCTCCTTGGGGTGGGAGTGGGGGGGTGGACGGCGACCGCCTCTGTGTGTTCGCCTTCCGCCCCGCCCCGGCCCAGGCGTGGGCCGGGACGGGGCGGGTCAGGGCACGGCAGAGGGACATCCAGGGGCGCGCCCGCTCCGGGACCGGGAACAGACCTCCCACGCATCCCCCGTCACCCTGCGGAACATGTCACCCACACTCCGCAATCAGCCGATCAGAGGGTGGTCACCGCCGGATCGACGGCCCGCAGGACCACCTCACGGTCACGGGCGGCGTGGGGGCCTCAATGTTCGACGAACGCTTCGGGCTCGCCCCGAGGAAACCGGCGGAAACCGGTCCCGATGCAGGGCTGCCGGGCGCACGGCAGCAGCCCGGGCGCGCCCATCAGGACAGAAACAGTCCTGATGGGCGCCTACCGTGTCGCATGACGGCGACATCCAGGCTCTCCCGGAGGCGGCCATGCAGACAGAAGCGGCGGAGACGACGGCCCCGGAGACGCTGTTCTTCGCGCGGGCCGCAGATCTGGAGTCCTGGCTCGACGGCCACCACGGAACCCGGACCGCGCTGTGGATCAAGATCGCGAAGAAGGCGTCGGGCGTCGCATCGGTGACCGCGGCCGAGGTGATCGAGAACGCGATCTGCTACGGCTGGATCGACGGACAGCGCAAGTCGTACGACGGGACGTACTACCTCCAGAAGATCACGCCCCGCCGGCCCCGGAGCACCTGGTCCCTGGTCAACGTCCGCAAGGTCGAGGCCCTGACGGCGGACGGACGGATGCGCGAGCCGGGCCTCGCCGAGGTACGGGCGGCCCGGGCGGACGGGCGGTGGGCCGCGGCGTACCCCTCGCAGAGCGAGGCCGTCGTGCCCGCCGACCTCGAAGCGGCGCTGGCCGGCAGCGCGGAGGCCGCCCGCCACTTCGAGCAGCTCGGCAAGTCGGCCCGGTACCTGGTGATCCTGCGTCTTGCGACGGCGCGGACACCGGCCGTCCGGTCCGCCAGGCTCCGGAGGATGACGGAGCGCCTGGCGGCGGGCGAGCCGATTCGCTGACCGGGCGGACGGCCAACGGGCCGCCGCTTCAGGCGCCGAGCAGTTCAGGCGCCAAGCAGTTCCGGGTTCTCGGCCAGCGACGCGAGGTGGCCCGCCGGGTCCGCGATCAGCCTGCGAGCGGTCAGATCGAGCATGCCTCCCACACCGGTGACCTCCGCGGCGACCGTGCCGTCCTCCTTGATGATCTGCTGCGCGATCCGGAAGGACTTCCCGGCCCCGTAGATGAACGCGCAGGTCACCCGCACCTTGTCGCCGCCGCGCAGCTCACTGGCGTACTTCACCGTCACTTCCAGTGCCACCGGGCCGACGCCGCTGGCCAGCAGCTTCTCCTGCGGCAGACCCGCGGCCCGCAGCAGCTCCCACCGCGCGTGCTCCGCGTACTGGAGGTAGACGGCCTGGTTCAGGTGCCCCTGGGTGTCGAGTTCGTAGCCACGCACTGTCACGTCAACAAAGAAGGTCATGAACGCGGCAACGCGCACGGACACTCCGTCATTCCAGAACGCCGCGCCGGGGAAGACCGGGACCGCCGGCCCCTGTCTGAAGTAGCGGACAGCGCAGGTGGATCGGGGGCGTGCCCGGCCGGGCCCGCCCCCCCCCCGCACGCCCCAGCCGCCCCCCCGCGCGATGTGCGCAGCAGGTACTCCTTTCGGTGCAGCGGATCGTTGTCCGTACGCGGCCGCTCCGGGGCGGGGCCGACGACCGGGCGGTACTGCGCGAACGCGGACTCCAGCACGCCCTCGCCGCGTGTCAGCCCGGGCAGCAGTTGCTGGAGTTCGTGCACCCGGGCGGCGGGGATCTCCCCCTCCAGGACGCAGGTCGTCCCGCTCATGTCGGGTGTGCCAGGCACGGCACGCAGCCTGGCGAGCACGGGCATCAGGGTGCCGAAGGTGTCGGAGGGGAGCTCGATACGGAAGTGGTGCAGCGGCTCGTACACCGTGGTGCCCGCACGTCGTAGTGCGCTCATCAGCACGAGCGGTGTCAGATTGCGGAAATCACCTGCGGTGCTCGACATCGTCTTGTCGAATACCGCGTGGGAATGGCTCTGCCGCGGCCAGTAACCGGAGTGCGTCATGGTGACGGTGCAGTCCGTGACCCGCCAGCCGTGAATTCCCTGATCCAGTGTGGTCAGTACGGTTTCCTCCACGGCCCGCATGAAGGAGTACGGCATGGAACCGAGCTCCACCTCTCGCCGGAACTCCACTCCGCTGCCGGTCGGTGCGGGGTCCACACGGAGGCCGACGGTGGCCAGGAAGGGGTTGGGGTCCTTGTCGATGATCTCGAACGCCGCGCCGGAACCGACGGGCCGTTCCAGACAGATGGTCGTGGTCTCGCGGAAGGTGACGTCGACACCGAAGTCGTCCGCCAGGGTGGCCTGGATGACCTCCTTCTGCACTTCGCCGTAGAGCGATACGGACACTTCCTGCCGGACGTCGTCCTGCCGCAGCCCGATCAGCGGGTCCTGTTCGGCGAGCCTGCCGAGCGCGAGGAGCAGCGCGCCCCGGTCCGTGTCGCGACCGGGCACGACGACGGTCTCCAGGGTCGGCGGAGCGAAGTGGTGACGCACCGGCTTCGCGGCCGCTTCGCCGATCGTGTCACCGATGCGGATGTCGCCGAGCCCATGGAGCGTGCCGATGCGGCCGGCACCGACCGAGGTGCTGCGGACCTCGGCGCCACCGTCGAAGACTCCGATCGCGGAGACCTTGCCCACGCTCTCCCGGCCGTCCGCGCCACGGAACGTGAGCACGTCCCGCGTGCGCACCGTTCCGGAGACCATGCGGACGTATGCGGCCTTCTCCCCCGCCGGGCCTCGGTCGATCTTGAACACGGTGCCCGACGCGGGGGCCTGTGCGTCCCCTTGGGCCGTGGGCAGCAGTTCGGTGATGCCCGCGATCAGTTCGGCGACGCCCGCGCCGGTGGCGGCGGAGCCGAAGAACACCGGGTGGACGAGCGCCTGTCCGGTCTGGGCGGCCAGTGCGTCGCGGAGCCTGCGGTACGAGACGGTCTCCGGGGCGTTGACGTACGCGGCGAGCAGGGCGTCGTCGCGGCTCGTCAGCAGGTCGACGAGATCGGTGGTGAACGCGGTGTCATCGGCCGCGAAGGGCGCGCTGCGGGCGTCGCGGGTCCCCAGACCCTCGGCGCCGCCCATGGCGACGATGCCGGGGGCCAGCCGCTCCGCGATGCTCCCCAGGAGGGTTCCGTACCGCGCCCCTGCGCGGTCGATCTTGTTGACGAAGACCAGGGTGGGGATGCGCAGCCGACGCAGGGTCCGCATGAGGACGCGGCTCTGTGCCTGGACGCCTTCCACGGCGGAGATGACGAGGACCGCACCGTCGAGCACGCCGAGGACGCGTTCCACCTCGGCGATGAAGTCGGGGTGCCCCGGTGTGTCGATCAGGTTGACCGCGATGTCATCGACCACGAAGGAGACGACGGCGGACTTGATCGTGATGCCGCGCTGCCGTTCCAGCGCCAGCGAATCGGTCTGCGTACTTCCGTCGTCGACGCTGCCGATCTCGTCGATGACTCCGGCGGCGTGCAGAAGCCGCTCGGTCAGGCTCGTCTTACCGGCGTCGACGTGCGCCAGAATTCCCAGATTCAAAGTATGCACGGAGCTTCAGGTCCTTGGGAGAGGGGTCAATTCCTGTCTGGGCGGACTCAGAAGCTCGGCGCACAATCATCTCCGGGTAGATACGTGTGATGCCGGGATTACAGCAGCGGGCCGGTGCGGCGGGCAACCGGATTTACGGCACTTCGTGGACCGGCCCGTTTCCCCCGGCCCCCTCCCGCCCCCGCGCCACGCCGTAAACCGGACACCGCGAGACGGCTGGACCGGGCTCGTCCACACGAGCCGGAAAAGATCGGGCGGGGATGTCGAGAACCCGTGTCCGGCTCCGTCCCAGCAGTGAAGGCGGCCAGGATGGGCCGCACCAGCACCGAGGAGAACCATCATGGCCAAGTACCTGCTGCTCAAGCACTACCGCGGCGCCCCGGCCGCGGTCAACGACGTACCCATGGACCGGTGGACGCCGCAGGAGATCTCGGCCCACGTGCAGTACATGCAGGACTTCGCGGCCCGGCTCGAAGGGACCGGCGAGTTCGTCGACGGTCAGGCGCTCGCCCCCGAGGGAACGTTCGTCCGCTACGACGGCGAGGGCCGCCCGCCGGTCACCGACGGGCCGTTCGCCGAGACCAAGGACCTCATCGCCGGCTGGATGGTGATCGACGTCGACAGTTACGAGCGCGCCGTCGAGCTGGCCGGGGAACTCTCGGCCGCGCCCGGGGCGGGCGGAAAGCCGATCCACGAGTGGCTCGAGGTGCGCCCGTTCCTGGCCGCGCCGCCCACCATCACGGAGTGAGCTCTCACGTGGACGAGGTCCTGCTCCGGAGCCTCACGCCGAGCGTGCTCGGCATCCTCGTCCGCCGCGGAGCCGACTTCGCGGCGGCCGAGGACGCTGTGCAGGACGCGCTGGTCGAGGCGGTCCGTGTCTGGCCGGCCGGCCGGCCACGGGACCCGAAGGGCTGGCTGGTCACCGTGGCCTGGCGCCGGTTCCTCGACGCGACCCGCTCGGACGCCGCCCGTCGGCGGCGCGAGGACGTGGTCGACGAGGAGCCGGCGCCCGGGCCCGCGCCCGCGGTGGACGACACGCTCCAGCTCTACTTCCTGTGCGCCCACCCGTCGCTGACGCCGTCGTCGGCGGTCGCGCTCACGCTGCGCGCCGTCGGCGGGCTGACCACCCGCCAGATCGCCCGGGCCTACCTGGTGCCCGAGGCGACCATGGCCCAGCGCATCAGCCGGGCGAAGCGCACCGTCTCCGGGGTGCGTTTCGACCACCCCGGCGATGTCGCCACCGCGCTGCGCGTCCTCTACCTGGTCTTCAACGAGGGCTACTCCGGCGACGTCGACCTCGCCGCCGAGGCGATCCGGCTCACCCGGCAGCTCGCGGCCGCGATCGACCATCCCGAGGTGGCGGGGCTGCTCGCCCTGATGCTGCTCCACCACGCCCGGCGCGCCACCCGGACCGCTCCGGACGGCAGTCTGGTGCCGCTGGCCGCGCAGGACCGCGGCCGGTGGGACACCGAGTCGATCGCCGAGGGCGTGCGGATCCTGCAGGCCGCCCTCGCCCGCGACCGGCTGGGCGAGTTCCAGGCCCAGGCCGCCATCGCGGCGCTCCACGCCGACGCGCCCACTGCCGAGGAGACCGACTGGGTGCAGATCGTGGAGTGGTACGACGAGCTCACGCGCCTGACCGACAGCCCGGTCGTCCGGCTCAATCGCGCGGTGGCCGTCGGCGAGGCCGACGGCCCGCGCGCCGGCCTGGCGGCGCTCGCCGCGCTGGACGGCTCACTGCCCCGCCACACCGCGGTGGCGGCGTACCTCCACGAGCGCGACGGCGACCTCGCGACGGCGGCACGGATGTACGCCGAGGCGGCCCGGAAGGCACCCGACCTCGCCGAGCGCGACCACCTGACGCGCCAGGCCGCCCGGCTCAACGCCCGCCGGACGGGCTGACGGGCCGCGCCGGGAAGCACCGGGCGCGGCCCGTGGAGGTGCTGCGGGTGGCGAGCGATGCTGAGTAGTACTCATGGCCGCACCCCGGCACTTGCGGTGACGGCCGGAGTGCTGGCGGTCACGGCCGCGACGGGTGGTGCGACCGGCTACTGGTTCGCCGGCGGCGCCGGGTGAAGTCCCGGCGGGCGCGCGGTGCCCGCCGCGGCAGATCAGAGCCGGGCGCCGAGGCGCTTCTTGGCCTCGGGCCATTCGTCGGCGAGCAGCGAGAAGTAGACGGTGTCGCGCCAGGTGCCGTCGTGGCGCATCCGGTGGCGGCGCAGCACCCCTTCGCGCTGTGCGCCGAGGCGGGCGATGGCCTCCTGCGAACGGTGGTTCAGGTGATCGGTCTTCAACTGCACGCGCCCCATGCCCAGTTCCTCGAAGGCGTACGTCATGAGCAGAAGCTTCGTCTCGGAGTTGACCGCGGAACGCCAGAACGCGCGGCCGTACCAGGTCCAGCCGATCTCCAGCCGTTCGTCGGACGCGCTGATGTCCAGGAACGAGGTCCAGCCGACCGCCCGGCCGCTCGCGCGGTGAATGACGGCGTACGGAACGTACGTACCCCGCTCCGCCTCGCCGAGCAGAGCACGCATCGTCCCGCGGAGCTCGTCCCGCGACTGCGGTGTCGGGTCACCCAGCCAGCGCCATACCTCGTCGTCGCGGCCACCGGCCGCGAAGAGGTCGTCGGCGTGATCCATCGTCAACGGCACGAGGGTCACATGCCGACCGGTCAGCGTTACGGGCGCGGGTATCTGAGCAGGCATGACGTCACCCTAGCCCACTTCGAACTAGCACTGACGTGATTACGCACTAGTGCAATGACCGCTCGATCGCGCGCGCAACCGGGGTGTCCTGGCTAGACTTTCGAGCATGGGACAGCGGCCTGTGGCGGCGACTGCGCCCGAGCTCGTCCTGGAGACCGATCAAGGTTCGACAGTGATGAGGCCGGGCCGGGATTACCACGTCGGTCGCGACCCGTTGAGCGACATCGTCATCGACGACATCCGGGTCTCCTGGCACCACGCGGTGCTGCGGCCCGAGGCGGACCACTGGCTGCTGGAGGACGAGCACAGCACCAACGGCACGTACACCGAGGGCCATCGCATCCATGAGGCGGACGTCGGGGCCGGCAGCGTGATCCGCTTCGGCAGCGCCTCCGACGGGCCGCGTGCCCTGCTCGTGGGTTCCGAGCCGCCGGAAGCCGTGGCCCGGACACCGGAACGGCCGTCGGCCGTCTCGATGCCCGGAGCGACAGGCACCTTCCGGCAGCCGACCACGGTGCGCCCCCTTCCCGCGCGCACCATACGCATCGGCCGTGGGACCGACAACGACCTGGTCGTCGAGGACCTGGTCGTCTCGCGCCGGCACGCCGAGCTGCGCGCCCTCGCGGACGGTACGTACGAGATCGTCGACCTCGGAAGCCACAACGGGACCTTCCTCAACGGGACGGCGGTCGACCGCGCACCCGTCGCGGCCGGCGACATCGTGGGTATCGGTCACTCGGCTTTCTGCCTGGTCGGCGACGAACTCCAGGAGTTCGTGGACACCGGCGAGGTCTCGCTCGACGTGCAGGACCTGGCCGTCACGGTGGACCGCGGCCGCAAGACGCTCCTGGACGAGGTGGCGTTCCCCGTCGGTGAGAAGTGCCTGCTCGCGGTCGTCGGACCGAGCGGCGCCGGAAAGTCCACGCTCCTCAACGCGCTGACGGGTCTGCGCCCCGCCGACCGGGGCCGGGTCCTGTACGACGGCCGTGACCTCTACCGCGACTTCGCCGAGCTGCGCCAGCGCATCGGTCTCGTCCCGCAGGACGACATCCTGCACGCGCAGCTGACCGTACGCCGCGCCCTCGGATACGCCGCCGAGCTCCGTTTCCCGCAGGACACCGCCGCGGCGGAACGGCAGGCCCGGGTGTCCGAGGTGATGGGTGAACTGGGCCTGGAACAACGCGCCGACCAGCCGATCCACAGCCTGTCGGGAGGCCAGCGCAAGCGGGTGAGCGTGGCCCTGGAGCTGCTTACGAAGCCGTCGCTGCTCTTCCTCGACGAACCGACGTCGGGCCTCGACCCCGGCATGGACCGCTCCGTCATGCATATGCTGCGCGGCCTCGCCGACGACGGACGTACGGTCATCGTGGTCACCCACAGCGTGCTGAGCCTGGACGTCTGCGACCGGCTCCTCGTCCTCGCGCCGGGCGGGCGCATCGCCTACTACGGCCCGCCGGACGACGCACTGGCGTTCTTCGGCTTCGATCAGTGGCCGGAGGCGTTCGAAGCCTTCGAGAACGACCGGGACCGCGACTGGGCGGGCCAGTACCAGGCGTCCCCCTTCCACCAGCGGTACATCCTGAACTCCACGGCCCAGCCGCGACTGCCGGACATCCCGGCCGCGGCCACCGTCGCCCCGCCGCCGAAGACGAGGAACTGGGGGGCCCAACTGCGCACCCTGGTACGCCGGTACGCGGCCGCCCTGAGCGCCGACCGGACCTTCCTCGTCATCATGATCGCCCTCCCGTTCGTGATGGGAGCGATGGCCCGCGCCCTGGCGGGCAGCGAACTGAACCGGGAAACGGCGATGAACGCCCTTCTCATCCTCTGCGTCGGCGGCGTGCTGACAGGCGCCGCCAACGCGGTGCGGGAACTGGTGAAGGAACGGGTGATCTATCAACGGGAGCGCGCGGTAGGGCTCTCCAGATCCGCGTACCTGATGTCCAAGGTCGTGGTGCTCGGCGCCATCACGGTCCTGCAGGCGGTCGTGCTGACCCTCGTGGGTCTGGTCGGCGTCGATCTCAACGCACCGGGCGGCAAAGGTGTGCTGCTGCCCCCGCTGGTCGAGATCACCGTGGCGGTCGCCCTGCTCTCCTTCACCGCGATGATGCTCGGCCTCCTGGTGTCCGCGATCGTGCGCAAGGAGGAGGTCACCATGCCGTTGCTGGTCCTCCTCGCCATCGTCCAGGTCGTGTTCTGCGGAGCCCTGCTCAAACTCGACGGAGTGATCGGGGTCGAACAGCTGGCGTGGCTGGTGCCGTCCCGGTGGGCGCTGGGCGCGATGGCGGGCACCATCGACCTCGCCGCGATCGTTCCCGGCAAACTGACGTCCGATCCCCTGTTCGCGCACTCCGCCGGGGTGTGGCTGCTCAACATGGGGATGCTGGTGGTGCTCTCGCTCGTCTTCGGATACGTGGTCGCGAAGCTGCTGCGTCGCCATGAACCCGCCATCATGCGGAAGTAGGGGCGGCCCATGGCGACTCCGGAGTTCCGCCCGACCCATGTCGTCCACCCGGACGGAATGCCCGCCTGGGAGGCCCCCGACGTGTCCCGGCCGACCACGCCGCTCGATCCCCTGCTGCCCGTGCAGCTTCTCGACCGGCGGGGTGACTGGGGGTTCGTCGCGTGCGCCAACGGCTGGTCCGCGTGGATCGACGGCAGGCTGCTGGTCCCCGTACCGCAGGCCCCGCCGGCCGCTCACCAGCCGCTCGCCCGCACGGCGGACCCGGGGCCCCTGCTGGCCAGGGTCGACGAGGCGCTCCACCAGTACCGGCGGGCCGCGCAGGAGCTGGCGGACGGGCACCTCGACGGCGAGGGCTTCCGGCTCCGCACCCAGGGCCTGCGGGTGGGTGCGATCGTCGACGGCGAGGCGGTGTGGCTGTACGACGCGGAGCACGAGCGGTGGGTGTACTGCGACGGAAAGCAGCTCAGTACGTACGTGGCGTCGGCGGGGCCCGGACCGGGCAGGGCGGCCACCGGGGCGGGTCAGGCACGGGACGCGGGGCCCGAACCGACCCGGGTGGTCCAGGACACCGGACCGGAACCGACCCGGGTGGTCCAGGACACCGGACCGGAACCGACCCGGGTGGTCCAGGACACCGGGCCCGAACCGACCCGCGTCGTCCAGGACCCGGGTCCGGCCACGGGGCCTTCCGCGGGACCGCCGACCCGGTCGGCCCGGTGACCCGCGATGGCTCCTCCCCCGCCCCCCTCGCACGAGGCCGGTCTGCCCTCAGGAAGGGCGCACGACCTGCTGGGGAAGCAGATCGCGGGCTACCGGGTGGAGAGCGAGATCGGCCGCGGCGGCATGGCCGTCGTCTACCGTGCCAGGGATCTGCGGCTGGACCGTACGGTCGCCCTGAAGCTGCTCGCACCGGAACTGGCGCGCAACGACACCTTCCGTCAGCGCTTCACTCACGAGTCACGCGTGGCCGCCGCGATCGACCATCCGCACATCGTGCCCGTCTTCGAGGCGGGCGAGACGGACGGGGTTCTCTACATCGCGATGCGCTTCGTCGCCGGACAGGATCTGCGGGTCCTCATCGACCGCCGGGGCCCCCTGCCGCTCACCACCGCGATCCGCATCACCGCACAGGTGGCGTCCGCACTCGACGCCGCCCACGACCACGATCTGGTGCACCGCGACGTCAAGCCGGGCAACATCCTCGTCGCGGCGGGCACGGACAGCGACCATCCGGAACACGTGTACCTCACCGACTTCGGACTGACGAAGAAGTCGCTCTCGCTGACCGGGTTCACCACGGTGGGCCAGTTCGTCGGCACCCTCGACTATGTGGCCCCTGAACAGATTTCGGGGCGCCCGGTGGACGGCCGGTGCGACGTCTACAGCCTCGCCTGCGTCGTCCACGAGACTCTGACCGGTGCCCCGCCCTTCCGGCGGGACGACGACATGGCCCTGCTCTGGGCCCACCAGTACGACCCTCCGCCGCCGCTGAGCGGGGAGCGCCCCGGTCTTCCGGCCGAGGTCGACGGCGTACTGGCGAAGGCCCTCGCCAAGAGCCCCGAGGACCGTTACGACTCCTGTCTGCAGTTCGTCGCGGCTCTGCGCGCCGCGGCTGCCGGTGTCGGCCCCGACACCCACCCGCCGACCCGGATCGAGGGCAGCTCCACCCCCCGGCCCGGCCCTGTCGAACCTCCTCCGCCGCCGCCCCGCTGGGCCCTGCCGGCCTTCCCCTAGTCCGGGGAGTCACGGCCCCCGCGGCGGAGCTTCGAGGAGAGGAGACCGCCGAGGAGGCCGGTGACCGCGCCCCAGAGGAGGGCGATGCCGAGCGCCGCCCAGAGGCGCGGGCGCAAGAACACCTCGCCCCCGAGCCCGCCGCCCAGGTCACCCAGGCCCAGGAGCGAGAGGCCCAGGTGTGCGGAGACCCGGGCGACCAGACAGACGAAGAGCACCGTCAGGGTGAGCGCCACCGCCATGTGCGCGGCGTGCTGCCAGGCGCGCGTGCGGGCCGGTGAGCGGACCGCCATGAGGAGGGCCGCCGCCAGGACCCCGACCGCGGCGACCACGACCAGCCACCACGCGCGGCCGTCCTGTTCGGCGAGCGTGCGGACGTTGAGCGTCGAGATGTCCGGCGTACGGAGCACCGAGTCGAGCACCTGGGGCATCGGCAGTCCGAACGGGCCGTCCACCTTTCCCTCCCAGGAGGCTCCGAGTCCCAGGGTGAACGCGAGCCACACCAGGT
Source organism: Streptomyces sp. NPDC058620 (assembly GCF_042717135.1). Classification (NCBI taxonomy): domain Bacteria; kingdom Bacillati; phylum Actinomycetota; class Actinomycetes; order Kitasatosporales; family Streptomycetaceae; genus Streptomyces; species Streptomyces sp. NPDC058620. Next base: position 144,891 of record NZ_JBHXQO010000001.1, on the reverse strand, counting down.
TCGGCAATCCCAGGAGGATCACCGCGAACGTCTCGGCGGGGTGTCCCCGCGTCACCACGACGACGAGTCCGACGACCACGCCGAGCGCGACGTATCCGAGCAGCAGCACGACCATGGCGTGGGCCGCGGGCCGCACCGGCTCCTGGAAGCGCAATAGCCGGGCGGGCAGCGGGGCGCCGCGCGACACCAGCAGGGCGAGCACCAGGACGCCCGCCAGCCACAGCAGTCCGAAGACCAGCGTGAGCGGGATCTCGGTCCTGAATCCGACGGTGGGCGCGGCATCGAGTACGTCGTCGAGGAGGCCGCCCGTGGGGTCCTCGACCGGGAGGGCGAAGGTCTGCCTGGCCAGGAGCGAGAGCGCGAGGAGTGCCAGGAGCCAGAGCACCGCGACCCTGGCGGCCCAGCCGCCCAGCTCGCGGGTACCGGCGACGGCCCGGTGCCGCAGCGGCCGGAGGAATCCTGCGGCGACACCGAGGGCGCCGGCCAGCGTCACGGACAGCGGCAGCACCGAGAGGTCCGCGTTCGTCTCGGCGAGTGCCCCGGCATCGCCGGACACCGCGACGGAGCCGCCCGCCGCCATCACGACGACCGCCGCGCAGACGCGGGGGAAGGCACCCCCGGGGAGTTGACCGGCGCCGGCGGCCCAGAGGCCGAGTGCCGCGACGACGATCATGGCGATCATCCCGGCGAGCACCGCCACGAGGGCGTCGGCCCAGCCGTGCGAGGGACGGGTCGCACCGTTTCTGTCATTGCTTCGCGGGCTGCTCACGCTGCCACGCTATGCAGCGCCCGAGCGCTCCGCCCTCTGGTGTGGGCCGACCGCGTCCGCTTGCGGGCAGCCGGGGTACGAGGCACACAATGAGGTCTATACGCACATTATTCGGACTGGTTCCCGGCCCTGGGGAAGAAGAGCCCGTGAGTGAGCAACCGCCGTCGTCCGGCCGCCCGACAGGACCCCCCTCCGGCCCGTTGTCGGGCCCCTCGCAGTCAGGTCAGACGCCGCCGCCCGACACACCGGCCGGCCCGCCGCCGGGCCCGCCCAGCGGCGGCGAACTGGGAGCGCCCGGCTCGACGGGCGGCTCCGGCGGTGGGGGCGATTCCGGAGATGGCGGCTCGGGCGGCGGGAGCTCCGGTGGTGGCGGGCCCAGCGGCGGACAGGCGCCCGGCGGCGGTTCCGGTCCCGGGCGGGCCTGGTGGCGGTCGGCTCCCCGTGTTGCGGTGATCGCCCTGGCCCTGGTCGCGGCCGTTGTGGTCACCGCCGTGCTGACCCGCCCCGACGGGGGCACGAAGGCGGGCGGAGAGGTGTTCCTCCAGGCCGCCGGCTCCTCGGGCCAGGACCCGTTCACCGAGTCCACCGCCAAACAGCCGGAGGCGTCCGCGACACCGACCGCCGTGCCGAGCTCCACCTCCACGACCAACGCCACCCGTGTGGTGAAGGGGTCGGCCCCAGGGCTGTACGGCGGCACCCGCAAGACGGCGAGCTGCGACGTGGAGAAGCAGATCACCGCGCTCTGGGACGCACCGGACAAGAACCGGGCGTTCGCCTCGGTCCTGAACATCGAGCCTTCCGGGGTCCCCGGGTACCTGCGCTCGCTGACGCCGGTCCAGCTGCGGGTGGACACCCGGGTCACCAACCACGGTTACAAGGACGGTTCCGCCACCACGTACCAGGCGGTGCTGCAAGCGGGAACCGCCGTCCTCGTCGACGACCGCGGGGTGCCCCGGGTGCGGTGCGCCTGCGGCAATCCGCTGCTGCCGCCGGTCGCCCAGCAGGGCGCCCCGCAGCTGAAGGGGGCGGCCTGGCCCGGCTACCGGTCGGCGGACGTCGTCGTGGTGAGCCCGTCCACCACGGTGGTGAACGTGTTCGTCGTCTTCGATCCCGGGTCCGGGGACTGGTTCGCCCGCGAGCCCGGCGACACCGGGAAGGCCGACAAGAAGACCGACCCGCCGACCCCCACCACGTCACCGTCCCCGTCCCGCTCCGACTCTCCTTCCGAGCCGCAGCCGGACGCGCCGTCCTCGGATGCGCCGTCCTCCGACGACCCGCCGCCCGCCCCCTCCACGGAACCGCCGACGACGGACGCGCCTCCGTCCGAGGAGCCGCCTCCGTCCGAGGAGCCGCCGCCCTCGTCCGCACCGCAGTCCGCGCCGCCGCCGGGCGACTCGCCCGCCTCACCGGTGGCGTGAGGGGGCGAGCCGCGCCTCCCGCTACGGCGTGGTGATGACCGGGCGCGGCGCGGTCGCCATCCCGCTGCCGATGGCGAAGCTCGGGTGCGGGGGCTGGTTGTAAGCGGTGTTCTGCCAGGCCAGCGCCGTGCGGTACATGGTGTCGTGGAGCAGTGTGGTGATCCTGGTACCCGTCTCGTACGGCGTGGAGTAGATCCGCAGCGCGGTGTTCGCGGTGGTCGCCCAGACGACCTCCTCGCGCCAGTCTCCGAAGAGGTCGCCGGAGAGTGCCGGTGTGGCCTTGGTGCCGTTCGCGGAGTGCACCGAGGCCCCGGTCAGCAGCCGGGTGTCCGCCGAGGTGCCGTACTTGTCGATGCGGGTGCCGTCGAGGAGTTCCCTGGTGGTGTCGCCGTCCCACCAGGACAGGAAGTTGGTGCTGGACGGCTTGCGGCTCGTCACGACGGACCCCTGCGGGTTGCGCACTCCCGACACCGCGGACGACCAGGACTCGGCGCCGGGGCTGCCCGCCCAGATGTCCCCGGAGACACCCCGGCCGTTGTCGCCGCTCGCCGGGGTGGACCAGAGGATCTGCCCGTTCCTGGCGTCCGCCATCCACGAGGTCGGCTTCGAACTGTCCTCGTCGACCTTGAACTCCTCCAGACCCGGCCGGGACGGATCGAGGTCACCGACGTGCATGGCGTCGCCGTGCCCGTTCTTCGTGGTCCACAGCCCGCTTCCGTTGTCATCGACGGCCATGGCGCCGTACACGATCTCGTCCTTGCCGTCGGCGTCGACATCGGCGACCGACAGCTGGTGGTTGCCCTGGCCGTCGTACCCCTTGCCCGCGTTGGTCGAACTGTTCGTGTCGAAGGTCCAGCGCCGCGTGAAGGCGCCGCCCCGCCAGTCCCAGGCGGCGACGACGCTGCGCGTGTAGTAGCCGCGCGCCATGATCAGGGACGGCCTGGCACCGTCCAGGTAGGCCGTGCCCGCCAGGAAGCGGTCCACGCGGTTGCCGTACGAGTCCCCCCACGAGGACACCGTGCCGCGGGCCGGGACGTAGTCGACGGTGCCCATCGCGGCACCCGTGCGGCCGTTGAACATGGTCAGGTACTCGGGTCCGGTGAGGATGTACCCGGACGCGTTGCGGTGGTCGGCGCTCGCGCTGCCGATCACCTTGCCCGTTCCGTCGACGGTGCCGTCGGCCGTCTTCATGGCGACCTCGGCCTGGCCGTCGCCGTCGTAGTCGTACACCTGGAACTGCGCGTAGTGGGCCCCGGAGCGGATGTTGCGTCCGAGGTCGATACGGAACAGCCGGGTGCCGTCGAGGCGTATCCCGTCGATGAACGTGTTGCCCGTGTAGCCGGACTGGGAGTTGTCCTTGGCGTTGGTGGGCTGCCACTTCAGCACGAAGTCGAGGGCGCCGTCGCCGTCGAGGTCGCCGACCGACGCGTCGTTGGCCTCGTAGGTGTAGGCGACGCCGTCGGGTGTGGTCCCGCCCGCGGGCGGGGTGATCGGGACGTCCTTGTAGCCCGCGCGGAACTGGATCGCGTGCACGGAGTCGCCCTGCTCGGCGCCGTTGACGACGGCCCGCACCGTGTAGTCGGCGGTGGCGGGGGCGCCGGTGTGGAAGTAGTTCGTCGAGCCCGTGACGGGGGACGCGTTGACCTTGGTGCCCGCCCGGTAGACGTTGAAGGAGACGTTGTCCGGGTCCGTGCCGAGCCAGCGCCAGCTGACGAGGTTGCCGCTGTCGGTGTGCACGCTGACGACGCCGCGGTCCAGCTCCTCGGCCTGGCGGGCGGTGGCGGCCTGGGAGGTCTGCCCGGCGGCGACCAGCCCGGCCGCTGCGAGCAGCCCTGCCGTGAGCGCGCCGAGCAGAGCGCGGGTGCGGGTGGCGCGACGCCGGTGGAGCGGTCGGTGAGGCATGGGTTCCACGGTGGGGGCCTTCCGAGCGGGGACGGGTTCCTCCCGTCAGTGGCCGCCGGGCACCGAAAGGTTGCCGCCCCGGACCTCCTTGTGCGCGGCACGCGCTCCCGTCACCGCCGTTCCGGCCGTTCGCGCCGCGAGGTGCAGGGAGTGCAGGGCCAGCATCAGGAATCCGATGTCGTCGAGGTAGACGGGGTCAGGAAGCAGGTCGACCGGTGACACGGTGTAGATCACGGCGGCCCAGACCAGCGCCTTGTTGCGGAGCGGGATTCCCGCGTCGAGCAGCAGCTTCCTGGCCCGGAGCACCCGTACCAGGAGAACGGCGGCGACGCCCATGGTGAGCAGCACGAGCGCTGCCGCGAGGATGAGCCAGCCTTTGGTGTCCATGCCCCATCCTGTACCCGCGCGGTGCACGGATCACCGGCCGGGCCCCTTCCGGCCGCGTCGGCATGGTGCGCGGCGCGGCCGTTCAGCCCGGTGAACGGCGCAGGGCGAGCAGCGCCTGGTCGTCCTGGGGCCGGCCGCCGGTGTGGCGCCGCACGGCGGACGTCACCTCGGTCGGGGGCACCAGGTCGGGCACGACGGCGAGCACGATCACGCCGGCGGGGTTCTCCACTGGGCCTTCCTCTGCTGCACCACTCCCCCACGCCGGCCGTAACCGGCATGCGTCGCATCCCCGGAGCCGCCGGACCGGTCAGGCGACCGGCAGCGGGGTTCCCGGACGGGGTGCGGCGGCGCAGGCGGCGTCGATGCGGATGCGGTGGTTCATCACCGTGTCCGGGTCGTCGACGATGTCGACGCGGACTCCCGGGGTCTCCAGGATCGCCTGGTCCCCGATCTCGGGGGCGGACACCCGGAGCAGATGCAGGGGCGGCACACCGGTCAGGGCGTGCGGAGGATGATCGAGCGGCACCACCTGCACGGTGACGTGCGGCCGGTGCACGGCCTCGGCCAGCGCCTCCCGCTGTTCCTCCATCACCCGTCGGCCACCGACCCGGGTGTGTAATGCGGCGGCCGGGATCAGGGCCCACAGGGCGGCGCCGCGGTAGGACAGACGGCGCTGCCGCTCCCGCAGCAGCTCGACGCGGCGCTCACGCCGGGTGGCGTCACCGTCGGGGTGCAGCGCGCGGTCCAGGGCCTCGGCGTAGGCGGGGGTGCGCAGCAGTTCGGGTACGAGCGCGGGGTGCCAGGTCCGCACGAGGCCGGCCGAGGACTCCATGCCGATGACGTCCTGCTGCCAGGGCTCCATCGCGTCGCGCCACTGATGCCACCAGCCGGGCATGTTCGCGGCGCCGAGGCCCGCGATGATCGGCTCGGCGTCGGACTCCGAAACCCCGTAGCAGTCGAGGAGGAGGCGGACCTGGCGAGCGTCCAGTCCGGTCTCGGCCCGCTCGATGCGTCGTACCGTGGCCGGGTGCGCGTTCAGTGCCCGCGCCGCGTCGGTCAGGCTCAACCCCGCGCGTTCCCGCAGCAGCCGGAGCCGGACAGCGAGGACGCGATGCTCCACGGTGGGGCCGGATCGGGGTCTCATGCTCGTACTTTCCTCCAGGGCCCGACACGGAGCGCGGCACATTGTGTCGCTTGCAAAGTATGCCCTTTGCACCGAGAGTACATACATGTCGGAAATAGACACGTGCACGCCGCGAGCTCCCGAGGACGCGGGTAGCAGGCGTGCACAGAGCTGGTGGATACCCCGCGTCCCCCAAGGTGTGCCGGAGTCCCGGCGCCGGGTACAGGAGGCGATGCGTGACTGGGGGGAACCGGGCGACCGGATCGAGGCCGCGGCCCTGGTCGTGACCGAACTGGTCGCCAACGCCGTCCAGCACACCAACAGCCGCCGTATCCGGTGCCGGCTCCTCCGCTCGCACAGCGGGGTCCGCATCTGCGTATGGAACCGCGGCAGGGCCCGCATTCCGTCCCCCTCCCCACCGGGGGACCTGGCGATGGCCCCGTGCGGCGAGAGCCCTGACCCGGAGACCCTGCTGGAGGACGGCAGGGGCCTCCTGCTCGTAGACGCGCTGGCCGCCCGCTGGGGCACGAGCACAGGCGTCGCGGGCCGTCTGGTCTGGGCCGATATCTGACGGAGCCGGGCTTCCCCCCTCAGCCCCGGGGCTCCATGCCACCCACCACGGAACGGGCGCGCCGCTCTATGCGGGCGCGGTCCGGCACTCCGGGTGCCCCCAGCCGTTCGGATTCTTCGCGATCATGTCCTTCGCGGCGTACGGCTTGCCGCAGTGGCACCGTCCGGCGAACTTCGCCCGGATCGTGCCGGTGCGTGCGGCACCCTTGGTGGCCTTCGCCGACCCACTGTCGGTACGGACCTTCGCCGACCGGGCGGGAGCGGGTACCGGCAGATCGACGGCGCCGTGCGCCGTCCCCGCGGCCCGCTGGGTCACGGCGGCCTCGCTGGCGGCCTGGTCGGCGACCGCGTTGAGCGGGTCACCGCCCACCTGGTGCGCGGGAACATGGCGGAAGGTCACGCTCCGACCGCTGAGCAGGGCGTCGATACGCGTCACGAGCTCCTGGTTGGCGACGGGCTTGCCGCCCGAGGTCTTCCAGCCGTTGCGCTTCCAACCCGGCAGCCACTTCGTCACCGCGTTCAACGCGTACTGCGAATCCATGCGCACCTCGGCCGGCACGGCCGGATCGGTGGACTCCAGCAGCTCCGCCAGGGCGGTGAGCTCGGCGACGTTGTTGGTGGCGGTCCCGAGCGGCCCGGCCTCCCAGCGCTCCGGCCGCCCCTGCGCGTCGGCCACGACCCATGCCCAGGCGGCAGGCCCCGGATTCCCCTTCGACGCCCCGTCACACGCGGCGATGATGCACTCGTCCATACCCTTGATCATGCCAGCCCCGCAGCGGCTCGATTCCCCCGGGAAATCGCCTTGCCGCCGACCGTCATCCCCACGCCACGGCGAGCACACTGCTCGCAGTGGCCCGGCCCGGCTTCGGAGGTCAGCTCGTCGAGATGGACCTGCCGGCCGCACTCGCCTCCGGCGGGCCTCGGCGCACCCAGCCGAACAGGACCACCGAACAGACCGCCGCGAAGGCACACCAGGTGGAGATGAACTCCAGCCGCCACAGTGCCGCGCAGACCGCCGCGCCGACGGCGACGAGCACCCCCAGCGCCCGGAGCCACCGGTCGGCCGACAGCAGCAGTGAGCCGGCCGTGGCCAGGAGATAGCCGGTGACCAGCAGGGCCGAGTGCGGCAGGTCGAGTACGTAGCCGAGGGTGTGGCCGCGGATCTCGGCCGTCACGGGGCGGGTGAGCAGGCTGTACGAGAGGAACGCTGCGGTCAGCACGCCGGCCGCGAGTGGCACCGCCAGCCGGGTACGGGCCCGGGCCGGGGCCGCGCACAGCACTCCGGCCGGCACCCACAGGGCCAGCAGAGGGAGGGCGATCACCGCCCAGGCAATGGTGGCGGGGCCCGTACCGCCACCGGAGCGCCACACCACGGACTCGACGATCTGGTGGGTGCCGAGCAGCAGGGGGAGCGCGGCGAGCGTCAGGTCGCGGGCGCGGCGGGCGCGGGCCACACAGGCCGCGCCGATCACCACGATGGCGGTGCCGGCCACCAGATCGGCCGTCGCGCTCCAGCACATGTCGCCACCCCGGCCAGGAATCGAGCGAATCGGTCTCCGGTCGGCAACGCTACGGCTCCGTGGGCCCGGCGCCGGGGAGCCGCGAGGCGCGGCGCCGCCGCGGGGCCCCACGCACCGGAGCGCCCCGGCGGTGGATTCACCGGCGGGGCGCTCAAGGTCGAACAGGGTGACGCGGGGAACGGATCAGAGCTGACCGGACTCGGAGACCGCGATCTCGGCCTTGGTCTGGCCGCTGCGCGAGCCGTAGGACTCGATCTTGCGGACCAGGTCCATGCTGGCGTCGTCGGCGACCTCGCCGAAGACGACGTGCTTGCCGTCGAGCCACGGCGTCACCACGGTGGTGATGAAGAACTGCGAGCCGTTGCTGTTAGGGCCGGCGTTGGCCATCGACAGCAGACCCGGCTTGGTGTGCTTGAGCGTGAAGTTCTCGTCGGCGAACTTCTCGCCGTAGATGCTCTTGCCGCCGGTGCCGTTCTGGCGGGTGAAGTCGCCGCCCTGGAGCATGAAGTCCGGGATGACACGGTGGAACGGCGAGCCGGCGTAGCCGAATCCCTGTTCGCCCGTGGACAGCGCACGGAAGTTCTCAACCGTCTTGGGAGCGACGTCGTCGAAGAGGTTGAAGACGATCCGCCCGGCGGGCTTGCCGTCAATGGTGATGTCGAAGTAGGTCTTGATTGTCATGAAGCCATCCTGACACTCCCCGGCGCCTCCGGATGCACGGCACCCCCTCCGTCGACCCCTGGCACCTCGAACAGAGGTGGTCAGGGCCTCGGCGCGCGCGCCGCAGTCGGCGCGTCACGGAGGGTCTCATGGGCCGACTCGCAGGAACGGGTTGACCTCAAGCTTGCTTCAGGTCCTAGCGTTCAGTACGCACACCCCGGGGCCTCACCGGCCGACGGGTACCCGCGCGTCGCCCGACACCTTCCGGAGAGACCCTCATGAGCATGGAAATGACCGCGTGGTCGTCGCTGCACAGCGCGATGAACGCCCAGCAGGACCGGCGGCCCTTCTCCCGGGCGACGCTGCGCCGCATCGCCTCCTTCGCCCGCCCGCACCGGCGGCGGATCTACCGCTTCCTGGCGCTCAGCGTGGTCACCGCGCTCCTGGCGGTCGCCACGCCCGTGCTGGCAGGGAATGTCGTCGACGCGATCATCCAGGGCCGGGACACCGGCGTGGTCGCCCGCCTCGCGGCGCTCATCGCGCTCATCGCCGTGGCCGAGGCGGGCCTCGGACTGCTCACCCGGTGGCTGTCGGCCGGACTCGGCGAGGGACTGATCCTCGATCTGCGTACGGCGGTCTTCGACCACGTGCAGCGGATGCCGATCGCCTTCTTCACCCGGACCCGGACCGGCGCGCTCGTCAGCCGGCTCAACAACGATGTCATCGGGGCGCAGCGGGCCTTCAGCAACACGCTGTCCGGCGTCGTCTCCAACCTGGTCACCCTGCTGCTGACGCTCGCCGTCATGCTCAGCATCTCCTGGCAGATCACGCTGCTCGCCCTCGTCCTGCTGCCGGTGTTCGTCGTCCCGGCCCGCAGGATGGGCTCCAGGATGGCCGGGCTGCAGCGTGAGGCCGCGCACCACAACGCCGCCATGGGCACACAGATGACGGAGCGTTTCTCCGCCCCGGGCGCGACCCTCGTGAAGCTCTTCGGACGCCCCGCCGACGAGTCGGCGGAGTTCGCCGCCCGGGCCGACCGGGTACGTGACATCGGGGTCCGTACGGCCATGGCCCAGTCCACCTTCATCACGGCCCTGACCCTGGTGTCCGCCCTGGCGCTCGCGCTGGTCTACGGGCTCGGTGGGTACTACGCGCTGCGCGGCACGCTCGACCCGGGCGCGATCGTCGCCCTCGCGCTGCTGCTGACCCGTCTCTACGCACCCCTGACCGCACTGGCCGGAGCCCGCGTCGAGGTGATGAGTGCCCTGGTCAGCTTCGAGCGGGTCTTCGAGATCCTGGACCTGAAGCCGCTGATCGCCGAGAAGCCCGATGCCCGCCGGGTGCCGGACGGCCCGGTGTCCGTGGAGTTCGACGGGGTCTCCTTCGGCTACCCGTCCGCCGACAAGGTCTCGCTCGCCTCGCTCGAAGACGTGGCGACGCTCGACTCCCGCGAGGGCACGGAGGTCCTGCACGACGTCTCCTTCCGCGCCGAGCCCGGCCGGATGGTCGCCCTGGTCGGTTCCTCCGGAGCCGGTAAGTCCACGATCGCGCAGCTGCTCCCCCGGCTCTACGACACCGACGCCGGTTCCGTACGGCTGAACGGCGTCGACGTACGCGATCTCACCGGTGACTCGATCCGCGAAACCCTCGGCATGGTCACCCAGGACGGGCACCTGTTCCACGAATCCGTCCGCGCCAATCTGCTGCTCGCCCGGCCGGACGCCGCCGAGGACGACATCTGGGACGCCCTGCGCCGCTCCCGGCTCGATGGTCTGGTCGCCTCGCTGCCCGAGGGGCTCGACACGGTCGTCGGCGAACGCGGTTACCGGCTCTCGGGCGGGGAACGCCAGCGGCTGACCATCGCCCGGCTGCTCCTGGCCCGCCAGCGGGTGGTGATCCTCGACGAGGCGACGGCCCATCTCGACTCGACCTCCGAAGCGGCCGTGCAGGAGGCTCTGGCCGAGGCGCTGGAGGGCCGGACCGCCGTGGTGATCGCCCACCGCCTGTCGACGGTACGGGCCGCCGATCTGATCCTGGTCGTCGAGGAGGGCCGGATCGTGGAACGCGGAACCCACACCGAACTGCTCGCCGCGGGCGGCAGGTACGAGCAGCTTTACCGCACCCAGTTCGAGCGCCCCGAGTCGGAGGAGGCACGGCCCGGAGAGTCACGGCCGGAAGACGCACAGCCCGTCGGCTGAGCCGCGCCGGGTCCCGCACCAGGCTTCCGCGGCTTCGCTGTGCGGACGGGGCGGGACTCGGCGAAGCTGGTGGCAGACCCTGGGACCGTCCTCGGAGGTGCTGATGGAGCCGGTGAGCGCGCTGCGCCGGATCGCGTTCCTGCTGGAGCGGTCACAGGCGGAGACGTACCGGGTGAAGGCGTTCCGCAGGGCGGCCGACGCGATCGCGGCGATCACGGCGGACGACCTCGCGGTGCTGGTGACGCACGGGTCGCTGGAGTCGGTGAACGGCATCGGGCCGAAGACGGCCCAGGTGATCCGTGAGGCCCAGGGCGGAGAGGTTCCGCGGTATCTGGACCGGCTGGAGACGGAGGCCGCCGCCCCGCTGACGGAGGGCGGCGAAGCGCTCCGCGCCGCGCTGCGGGGCGACTGTCATATGCACTCGGACTGGTCGGACGGCGGAAGCGCGATCGAGGACATGGGCCGTGCGGCACAGGAACTGGGCCACGAGTGGGCGGTCCTGACCGACCACTCCCCACGGCTGACCGTGGCCAACGGGCTGTCGCCCGAGCGACTGCGCAGGCAACTGGCCGAGGTGGCCGAGCTCAATGAGCGGTGGGCGCCGTTCCGGCTGCTCACCGGAATCGAGTGCGACATCCTGGCGGACGGCTCGCTCGACCAGGAGCCGGAGCTGCTGGAGCAGCTGGACGTGGTCGTCGCGTCCGCCCACTCCAAACTGCGGATGGACACCGGTGCGATGACCCGCCGCCTGGTCGCGGCGGTCCGCAACCCGCATACGGACATCCTCGGGCACTGCACCGGGCGCCTGCTCTCCGGCCGTAAGCGGCCGGAGTCCGAGTTCGACGCGGACCAGGTCTTCGCTGCCTGCGCGGAGGCCGGCACGGCTGTGGAGATCAACAGCCGCCCCGAACGGCTCGACCCGCCCCGGCGCCTGCTGAGGCAGGCCGTCGAGGCGGGTGTGCTGTTCTCGGTCGACACCGACGCGCACGCCCCTGGGCAGCTCACCTGGCAGATCTACGGCTGTGCGCGCGCGGAGGAGTGCGGGGTGCCCGCGGAACGGGTCGTCACGTCGTGGAGCGCCGACGAGCTGCTGGCCTGGACCAGCGGGTCATGAGCGTCTGGTGAGGCGACGAAGCGTCAATGACGCCTACTCGATGACGAGTTCGACCTCGATGTTGCCTCGGGTGGCCTTGGAGTAGGGGCAGTAGGCGTGCGTGGCCTCGACCAGCTTGCGGCCCGTCTCGCCCTCCAGGGCTTCCGGCAGCTCGACCCGCATGACGACCGAGAGACCGAAGCCCGTGTCGTCCTTGCCGATCGAGACCTCGGCCGTCACGGAGACGTCCTTGGTGTCCACCTTCATCTCGCGGCCGACCGCTTGCATCGCACTGGCGAAACAGGCGGCGTACCCGGCGGCGAACAGCTGCTCGGGGTTGGTGCCCTTGCCGTTGCCCCCGAGTGCCGGCGGCAGCGCCAGAGCGAGGTCGATCTGACCGTCCGAGCTCACGGCCCGGCCCTCTCGGCCGTTGGCGGTGGCGGCAGCGGTGTAGAGCGCGTCCATGGAATGACCTTCTTTCCTGTCGCGGTGACCGGCCCGGTCACCCCTCCCCCAAAGAGTTGCACACAATTCAATTGTGCACAACTAAATCGGGCGCAAGGAGATACCCTGGTCCCATGACCCCTTCGCCGACCCCCGTCGCCGGTCCGCCCGACCCGCACCGCACCGCTTCCGGGCTGCCGGATGCGGAACTGCTGCGCCTGGACCACCAGGTCTGCTTCTCCCTGCACGCCGCGTCCCGCGCGTTCGGCGGGGTGTACCGGGAGGCGCTGAAGGATCTGGGCCTCACCTACCCCCAGTACCTGGCCATGCTGGTGCTGTGGGAGCACGGACCGCAGCGGGTGAAGGCGATCGGCGAGCGCCTTCACCTCGATTCCGGGACGCTGTCCCCGCTGCTGAAGAGGCTGGAGTCGGCCGGACTGGTCGTCCGCGGCCGCAGCCCGCAGGACGAACGCTCCGTGACCGTCCGTCTCACGGATGCCGGCGCGGAACTGCGCGAACGGGCCGTGGCGGTTCCGCACAGGATTCTCGACGCCACCGGGCTTTCGGTGCCGGAGGTCATCGCCCTGCAAGAAGTGCTCGGGCGGCTCACCGCGTCCCTGGACGGACCGGGCCGGGGCGCCGGCTGAACGCCGCCGCCGACGGCGGTGGCGTTCAGGGGTGGGGTCAGACGGCCTCGGCGAGCGCCGTGAGCTTCCGGTGTCCGGTGCCTGTACGTACGCGGCACGCCGGGCACTCGCGAGCGCGGGTGCCCGGCGTGGCGGGACATCTGTCGTGCACGGCGTGGAGCGCCGGGGTCAGCCCAGCTTCTTGAGCAGTTCGGCCGCGAGCGGAGCCGAGGAGGCCGGGTTCTGGCCGGTGACCAGATTGCGGTCAACGATCAGGTACGGGGCCCACGGCTCGCCCTCCTGGAAGTCCGCGCCGAACTCGACCAGGCGGTCCTGGAGCAGCCACTTCGCCTTGTCCGCGAACCCGGCCTGCGCCTCTTCCGCGTTGGTGAAGCCCGTCAGCCGGTACCCGGCGAACGGGTTCGTGCCGTCCTCCTTCCGCGCCGCGAGCAGCGCGGCCGGGCCGTGGCAGACGACGCCGAGGGGCTTGCCGGACTCCAGTGCCCGTGTCAGCAGACCGCCGGCGACCGGATCGACGGCGAGGTCCTCCATGGGGCCGTGTCCGCCGGGGCAGAAGACCGCGGCGTAGTCGTCCAGATCCACGTCGTCCAGCGGGATCGGGTGCCGGAGCTCGCTGAAGGAGCCGAGGACACCCGCGACCCGGTCGGCGCCTTCCTGGCCGCCGTTGAACTCGGGGGCCAGGCTGCGCTGGTCCACCGTCGGCACGGTGCCGCCCGGGGTGGCGACGACGACCTCGTGGCCCGCGGCCTTGAACGCCTCGTAGGGGGCCGCGGCCTCCTCGGCCCAGAAGCCCGTCGGCTGCTTCGTGCCGTCCGACAGCGTCCACTGGTCCGCGCCCGTCACTACGAACAGAATCTTCGACATCTCGCTCTTCTCCGAGGGCGGGCCCGGCCGGGCCCGGAGGGTTGGTTCCGGTCCACGCGCGCCGCAGCCCCCGGTCGCCGGCGCTTCGGACACGCCTGCGAAGTGCGGCTGCCAGTACGGCGCTATATCGACGGTAGGCCGATACCCAATACGTAACAACCAGGACATCGGCCGTTCACCGCCGGATACCCCGAACCGCCGTACGCCCCTTGCGCCCCGGGCACGGCGCCGCAGCAGGCATTCGGGGCCGGCGCCGTCGAGGAGGCGTCGAGTGCGGTCAGGCCCTGCGCGCTTCGAGTCCTGGACGGCCCGCACCGGTGCGGGCGGGCAGGAGAGCCCCCACCCCGCGCCTCGGGCACCCGCGAACAGCCACACAGAGCACGTTACTGAACATGATTGTCATAATGCTAGGGTCGGTGCGTCGGCTTCACCCACTCCTCGCATCCCGTAGGGGACACCCTTGCGCCTGCTCGAAAACTCCCGCATATCCCGTCGGGGCCTCCTGTCCACGATCGGTCTGAGTACGGCGGCGGCGCTGCTCACCGGCTGCTTCGCCGCGGCCGGCCCCTCCCCCGGCGGCGGTGACGCCCGGTTGCGCGTCGCGATGATGCAGCCGCCGCGCGCGGGTCTCTCCCCGCTGACGGACGACGCGTTCAAGCTCTCGCGCTGGTCCACCGCCGAGACCCTGACCCGTCTGGACGCCGACGGCAACGCCCGGCCTGCCCTCGCCACCGCCTGGCAACAGAGCGGCAGGGACTGGGCGTTCACCCTCCGTGAGGGCGTCACGTTCCACGACGGGACCGGCTTCACCGCGCCCTCCGTCGTGAAGTCCCTGACCGTTGCCGCCACCGCTTCACCCAAGCCGCGCATTCTCGACGGCGTCGCGCTCACCGTCCGCGCCACCGGTCCCCGCACGGTCACGGTCACCACCGCCAAGGCCGATCCGCTGGTCCCCCAGCGACTCAGCTCCCCGCAGCTCTCGATCCTCGCCGCCAAGGCGTACCGGGGCAGGACCGTCAGCCCGGTGGGCGCGGGCACGGGCCCGTTCGAGCTCGTCGCGGTGGGCGGCACCACAACGGCGACGCTCGACCGCTACGACCGCTACTGGGGCGGCCGGGCGAAGGCGGCCGGTATCGACGTGAGGTTCGTGCCCGACGGCACCGCACGGGCGGCCGCGCTGCGCAGCGGCGAGGCCGACATCGTGGAGGCCGTCCCCGTCTCGCAGGCGCGCCTCCTGGACGCGAAGCTGATCCACGAGGTGCCGATGCCGCGCACCAACACCCTGTACCTGAACACGGGGACGGGGCCTTTCAAGGACGCGCGCGTACGGGCGGCGGCTCGCGCGGCCGTCGACGCGGAGCAGATCGTGAAGAGTGTGTACGAGGGCAGGGCCGACGTCGCCGAAGGACTCCTCGGGCCGGCGCTCCCCTGGGCCGCGAAGCTGCGCGAGGAGCCCGTGCGGACGGCGGCCGGTGATCCGGGGGGCGCCGAGATCACGATCGGCACGTTCACCGACCGGGCCGAGCTGCCCGAGGTCGCCCAGATCCTCCAACAGCAGCTCCAGGCCGCGGGTTTCCGGGTGAAGCTGGAAGTACGCGAGTACGCCAACATCGAAGCAGACGCCCTCGCGGGGAAGTTCGACGCGTTCGTTCTGTCGCGGGCCACCGTCCTGGACTCCGGGGACCCGGCGGCGTACCTGTACAGCGACTTCGCGGGCGAGGGCTCCTTCAATCTCGCGCAGCTCGCCGACCCCGTCGTCGACAAGGCGCTGACCACCGCGTCGCAGACCCGGACCGGTGAGGCCAGGCGCACGGCGGTCATGGCCGCCGAGGCGGCCGTACTCGCCACGGACGCCGCCGTGCCGATGCTGCACGAGCGGGTCGTCCAGGGCGACGCGGCGGGCGTCACGGGCGCGGCCCACGACCCGCGTGAGCGCGAACTCGTCACGATCCACACGCACATCAAGTGAGGACGGCACTCACACGGGCGGCCGGGCTGGCCGCCGTACTCGCTCTCGTCGGACTGCTGCCCTGGCTGTCCGGCAAGGACCCGGCGCTCAGTCTGCTGCGGGCCAGGTCGGCGGAGCAGGAGCCGACCGCCGAGGCGCTGAACGCCATCCGCGACGATCTCGGGCTCGACGCGGGGCCGCTCGGGCTGCTGGGGCACTGGGCGGCCGGGCTGATCCGCGGCGACCTGGGTGTCTCGTGGGTGTCCGGCGCGGAGGTCCTGCCTTCGGTGACGGCCGGTCTCCAGGTGTCACTGGCGCTGATGGGCGCGTCCCTGGCCGTCGCTCTGCTGGTGGGATCGGCTCTGGCCCTGCCGGTCCTGGTACGCGGCCGGGGCACCGCCGGGGCGTTCGGCGCGATGCTCGCCGCCGTCCCCGAGTACCTGGTCGCCCTGCTGCTGCTCGTCGTCGCCGGGGTGTGGCTGGGCTGGTTCCCCACGTCCGGCTGGGCCGGGCCCGCGCACATGGTCCTCCCCGCGCTCGCGCTCGGCATTCCGGCCGGAGCGCTGCTCGGCCGGCTGGTCGCCGACGCGCTGCCGGACGCGCTCGACGAACGCTGGGTGGAGCTGTGGCGTGGCGCGGGCGTCGGCCGGTGTGCCATCACCGATGCCGCTCTGCGCCGCGTGCTGCCGCCCCTGGTCCCCCAGTTCGGCATGGCCGCGGTCGGCCTGACCGGCGGCGCGGTCGCCGTCGAAACGGTCTTCGCGGTCCCGGGACTCGGCCGCACCGCCCTCGGCGCGGCCAGGTCCCAGGATCTGCCGCTGCTTCAGGGAGCCGTCCTGGCCCTGCTGGCGCTCGGGCTCCTGGTGGGCGTGGTGTCGGCAGCCGTACGCGCGCAGCTGCTCGGTCCCGCGCTGCGCGACGCGGCTCTGACCCTGCCCGCGGCCCGTCCGGTACGGGTCTCCCCCGCCGTGCCGGTCGCTCTGGGCACCCTGCTGGCCGGAGTGACCGGCTGGGGTCTGCTGCGTGATCCGTACGTCATCGACACCACCGCCAGGCTGACGGCGCCGTCCTGGTCACACCCCCTGGGCACCGACGCCCTCGGCCGTGACGTACTGGCCCGGCTGGGGCACGGCGCCGGCTCGACGGTCGGCACGGCAGCGGCCGTCTGCCTCCTCGGACTGGTCATCGGGCTCGCTCTCGGCTTCCTGCCGAACGCCGCGACCGGCCTGGCCGATGTCGCCAACGCGCTGCCGCCGGTGATCGTCGGCATTCTGGTGGCGGCGGCGACGGGCCCCGGCGCGGGGGGCGCCGCACTCGCCGTCGCGCTGATCTCCTGGCCGCCACTGGCCGCGCACGCCGCCGCCCTCACCCAGGAGGTACGCGCCTCGTCGTTCCTGTCGGCGCAGAAGGCGATCGGGGCGAGCCCGGCCCGGATCATGGTCCGCCATGTCCTGCCGTCGGTGGCCGCCCCGGTCGCCCGGCACGCGGTCCTGCGTCTGCCCGGCATCGCGCTGGCTCTGGCCTCGCTCGGTTTCCTCGGTCTCGGCGCCCAGCCGCCGTCCCCCGACTGGGGCCTCCTGCTGGACGAGTCCGCCGACTACATCGAGCGGGCTCCTGTCGCGGCGCTCGCCCCCGCGGTCACGCTGGCGCTTCTCGCCGCGCTCGCCGTGTCCCTGTCGGCATACACACAGCGCGGCAGGACTCGCCGCACACCCGTCCGGAAGGAAGCGGTTCCCGTTGCCGTCTGATCCTCTGCTGTCGGTCCGCGATCTGAGCGTGGACTTCGGCGGCGTACCGGCCCTGAGCGGCCTCTCGTTCGATGTCGCGCCGGGTGAAGTCCTCGCCCTGGTGGGTGAGTCGGGGGCCGGGAAGTCGGTGACCGCGCGCGCCCTTCTCGGCATGAATCCGCGCGGGGCCGCGGTCTCCGGGAGCGTGCTGCTGCGCGGCGCACCCGTCACCGCGGCCGACTGGGGCCGGCGTATCGCGCTCGTCCCCCAGGACGCGTTGTCCGCGCTCTCGCCCGTCCACCCGGTCGGCGAGCAACTGGCCCTGGCCGTACGGTCCGTACAGGGCCTGTCCCGGAAGGACGCGCGGTCGCGGGCGCGGTCCGCGCTGGAGGAGGTCGGCATTCCGGCCGCGCGGGCGTCCGCCCACCCCCATGAGCTCTCGGGCGGCATGCGCCAGCGCGCCGTGATCGCGATGGCCATGGTCAACCGTCCGGAACTGGTCGTCGCCGACGAGCCGACCACTGCCCTCGATCCGGAGACCCAGGACAAGGTCCTCGCCGTCCTGCGTGAACGGTGCGCGGCGACCGGGGCGTCCCTCGTGCTGGTCACCCACGACCTCGGTGCCGTAGGAACACATGCCGGCCGTATGGCCGTCCTGTACGCGGGGCGGCAGGTCGAGTACGGCCCGGTGGACCTGATTCTCGGACGGCCGCTCGCCCCGTACACCGAAGGTCTCCTCGCGTGCCTGCCCACCGCCGGCACACCCCGCAAATCCCGGCTGCCCACCATCCCGGGGCGGCCGCCCGCACCCGGCACCGTCCCGGCGGGCTGTGCCTTCGCGCCCCGCTGCCGGTACGCCACCGGCCGCTGCCACACCGAACGGCCCGCGCCGCGCACCGTCGGCGGGCGCGAGGTTGCCTGTCATCTCGATCACCTGGAGTCCGTATGAGCCCGCTGCTCGATGTCCGCGAGCTGGTCGTGCGCTACGGAACGGTCACCGCGGTCGACGGTGTCTCCTTCCGGGTGGACGCCGGCGAGACGGTGGGGCTGATCGGTCCGTCCGGCTGCGGTAAGTCGTCCACCGCCGCCGCCGTCCTGCACCTGCGCCGGCCGCACAGCGGTGACATCCGGTTCCGGGGGACGGAACTGACCTCGCTGAGCGAGCGGGCGCTGCGCGCGGTCCGGCCGCGCATCCAGCCCGTGTTCCAGGACCCGTACGGTTCGCTCAGTCCCCGTCGGCGGATTCGCGACCAGGTCGCCGAACCGCTCCGTGCCCAGGGCCGGTGGTCGGCCGCCACCGGTCCCGGCCGGGTCGCCGAACTCCTCTCCCTGGTCGGTCTGGACGACGCACACGGCGGGCGGCTCCCCCACGAGCTGTCCGGCGGACAGTGCCAGCGCGCGGGAATCGCCCGCGCGCTGGCGAGCGATCCCGAGCTCCTGATCCTGGACGAGCCGGTGTCGGCCCTCGATCCTTCGATGCGCGCCGGCATCCTCAACCTCCTGCTCGAACTGCAGGAGACCCGGGGACTCGGCTACCTCTTCATCTGCCACGACATGGCGGCGGTACGGCACTTCAGCGACCGGGTCCTGACGATGCGCGACGGCAGGCTGACCGCGTCGTGAAGCTTCTGGGCCCGGAGGCGTAGGCCCCCGGGCCACGGGCTCCGTCCCAGGTGTGGCCCGTGTGCCGATGCCGTGCGGGCACTCCCCGCGGCACCGTGGGGTGGTGATCGAAGTCAACGAACTGACGAAGCGATACGGCGCCACCACCGCCGTCAACGGTCTGACCTTCACCGTCCGCCCCGGCCATGTCACGGGGTTCCTCGGCCCGAACGGCGCCGGCAAGTCCACCACGCTGCGGATGATCCTCGGCCTGAACGACCCCAGCAGCGGCACCGTCACCGTGGACGGTCAGCCGTTCCGCGGGCGCCGGCGCGGGCTGCGGCACGTCGGAGCGCTGCTCGACGCCCACGACGTGCACGGCGGTCGCAGCGCCCTGGCGCATCTGTCCGCGCTGGCACACAGCAACGGACTGCCCCGGCGCCGCGTGGACGAAGTCCTGGAGGAGGTCGGGCTGGCCACCGCCGCCCGGCGCCGCATCGCGGGGTTCTCGCTGGGGATGAAGCAGCGGCTGGGCGTCGCCGCCGCGCTGCTCGGTGACCCACCCGTCCTGTTGTTCGACGAGCCCCTCAACGGGCTGGACCCGGAGGGCGTGCTGTGGGTGCGCGGCCTCTTCCGCCGACTGGCCGCCGAGGGCCGTACGGTGCTGGTCTCCAGCCATCTCATGGGCGAGATGGAGCACACGGCACAGGAACTGATCGTCATCGGCCGGGGTGAACTGATCGCCGCGGAGAGCCTGTCGGCGTTCGCGGCCCGCGGCACCCGGCTGAGCGTGACCGTCCGTACGCCCGCCGCCGACCGTCTGACGTCCGTCCTCACCGGGGAGGGGGCGGCCGTCCGCCGCGAGGACGACGGCTCGTGCACGGTGACCGGCCTGAGCGCCGGCCGCATCGGTGAACTCGCCCACCACCACCGCGTCCTGCTGCACGAACTCGCCCCACGGGCCGCCTCCCTGGAAGCGGCTTTCATGGGGCTCACCGCCGACAGCGTCGAGTACGGCGCGGGAGAGAGCCGATGACCACACAGACGGTGTCCGGGCCGAAGGCGTACACGCCTGCCCTCGACGTCCCCGCCCGGTTCCGCGACCTCCTGACCGCCGAGTGGATCAAGCTGTGGTCGCTGCGCTCCACGTACTGGGTCCTCGGGACCGGTCCCCTGGCCGTGCTCGGGATCAACGTGAACTCCGCCCTGTCCAACGCCGACCGGCTGGCGCACCAGCCCGAACTGCCACCCCCTCCGCCACCCGGATTCCCCGCCAGGCCCGAGATGCTGTTCGACGCCATGTCGACCGCTTTCGTCGACCCGGCCTGGCAGCTCCTCATGGTCCTCGCCGGAACCGTCGGCGCCCTCGCGGTCTTCGGCGAGTACACCACCGGGCTGATCCGCACCACCTTCGCCGCGGTCCCGGCCCGGGCAGCGGTGATGGCGGCCAGGGCGAGCGTCCTGACCGTGGTCATGCTCGTCCTCGGCACGGTCGTCGCCGGGGCCTCGTTCGGCGTGACGCAGGCGATCCTGCGGGATCATCACGGCCTGTCCATCGGTGACCCCGGGGCCCTGCGGGCCGTCGTCGCGTCCGCGCTGCTCGCCCCGGTGTGCGCCCTCATCGGTATGGCATTCGGCGCCCTCGTACGGCACGCCGCGGGCGCCGTCGTCGCGGTCGTCGGCGTGCTCCTCCTGCTGCCGGCGCTCTTCCTGGGCGAGACCTACCGGTGGGTCAAGGAGATCGGCAACGCGATGCCGCTCACCTCGTGGCAGGCCCTCGTCCAGAATCCGGCCCGGGACTACAACCCCGACACCTACCCGGTGCCGGTCACCGAGGCGTGGATCGTGTTCGGGGCGTGGTCGCTCGTCGCGGTGGCCGTCGCCGTGGCGGTCGTCCATCGTCGTGATGTGTGAGCGGTACGGAACCGGGGGCGATGACGGCGGACCGGGGGCGGGGGGGGGCGGGGCCCCGGGGGCGCCCCCCCCCCCCCCGCGAGTAAAAAAAAAAGTAGCAGCCGACCCAATTTTTTGGGTTTTTAGA
>NZ_JBHXQO010000001.1:108874-123968 GCF_042717135.1 Streptomyces sp. NPDC058620 | reverse complement strand
GGGGCGCGGGGGGGGGGTGCGGATTCCTGGGTTTGGGGTGGGGGCGGGCCCCCGGGGGGCTTGCCGGGGGGCGGGGGGGGGGGGGGGGCCGTCCCCGGGGGCCCCCCCCCCCCCACCGCCCGGTCGGACGTGACTCCGGCTCCTCAGAAGCGTTTCGCGTGCTCGGCCGTCCACTGCGTGAACGTCCGTGCGGGGCGGCCGGTCACCTGCTCGACGGTGTCGACGACGGTCCTTGAGGCGGCGTCGGAAGCCGCGTACCAGCCGACGACGTACTCGGCGTCCGCTCGGGAGACACCGGTGGCCACCAGCCTGTCGACGGCCTGTTCGTGCGTGATCCGGACGAACGAGATGTCCCGGCCGGTCGCCCCCGACAGGATCGCGACGCGTTCACCGGTTGTCAGCGGTTCGGGCCCGGTGAGGTTGTAGGCGCGTCCCGCATGGCCGTCGTCGAGCAGCGCGACAGCCGCCACCGCTCCGATGTCGGCCTCGTGGACGATCGCGCTGGGAAAGTCGTACGGCTCGCGCACGACCCCCTCGGACCGGATCGATTCCACCCAGCTCAGGGTGTTGGACATGAACTCCTGCGGTTCCAGGCGTGTCCACTCCACACCCGAGTCCGCCACCGCCCTCTCCACCGGCCCCACGCCACCGCCCCACACCACGGTGATGCGCCGCACGCCCGCGTCGACGGCCCGCCGCACCAACTCGGGCCCGGCCTCGGCGAGGCCGGCCGTCACCGTGACGTGTAAACGGCTGACGCCGTCGAAGGCGGCGTCCAGACCTTCCGGTGCCGTATGCGTACCGGCCACCAGTTCCACTGCGGCCGGGAGCGTTCCCGCGGCCGCGGCCGGACTGCGGGTGAGTGCGCGGACGTGCTCTCCCCGGCGGACCAGCTCCGCCACCACGTGCCTTCCGGTGTTCCCGGTGGCACCCGTAACCAAGGTCGTCACAGTCGTGTTCCTTTCGTCACCGAGAACGCTAGAACCTCGACTCGACTTGAGGTCAAGCACTCCGCCCGGCGCCCGGCCGCCTCGGACTGCCCCTGGACAGGGGGCCATGGCGCTGCTCACCGACCTCTACCGCGAAGGCCCTGACGAGGCTCCGGGGGTGCTGTGTCACCGGCCCAGGAATGCGGCAGTGACCTCCACGAAGCGGGCGGGGTCGTCGAGCCACGGGTAATGCCCTGCCCGCCGCTGCACGACGAGCGCCGCATCGGGGAAGAGCCCCGCGAGTTCCTCCGCCGCGCACGGCGGGCTGTTCAGGTCGAACTCTCCGGCGAGCACCAGCACGGGAGCCGGGCAGCCGCCGAGCGCCGTACGGGTGGCCGCCGGGTCGAAGGCGCCGTCGGCCGCGAAGAGAGCGACGGCCTCCGGGTTGTCCGGAGCGCTCGCGGCGTGGTGCGCCCGCGCCGCGTCGTCCCAACGCCCGTAGAGGAAGGGCGCGATGGCCTCCCAGTCGCTGCCGGTGCCGTCGGTGATCGCCTCCAGGGCGGGGAACGCCGCGGGGAACCACGGCTCCTCCCGCCGTGCCCGCGCGAGTGCGCGCCGGGTCCCGCCGGTGATCTCGATGCCGACGGCACGGGTGCCGGGCGCGATCAGGGCGAGCCTGGCGACGCGTTCCGGCAGGCGGGCCGCGTACTGGACCGCCGGGTTCGCGCCCGCGGAGTGACCGAGCAGATCCAGCCGAGCGAGCCCCAGGTGGACGCGCAATGCCTCGATGTCGTCGACAAGGCGGTCGCACCGGTACGAGGAGGTGTCATCGGGTACCGCGGAACGGCCGGTGCCGCGAAGGTCCAGGGCGATCAGCTGCCGGTGTTCCGAAAGTCCGCCGAGGTCACCGAGGTACGCGGAGTCCGCAGGGCCTCCGGGGACGCAGACGACGGGCGGTCCCTCTCCGCTCACGCGGTAGGCGAGCCGGGTTCCATCGGGTGCGGAGAAAGTAGGCATGCCGTAACCATGCCAGCCATAACCTGGTTATACAACCCGGTTATGGTCGCGTGCCGCTCCCGGTGTATAACCGAGTCGTGGCAGGCGAAGAGCGCGAACACCAGACCCCGGGCACGCTGACCGGGGAGCAGGCCGAGCAGTTGCTCGCCGGCATGAACGAGGTCATTCGCGCGGGCGAGGAGATGCGGAAACTGCGCGCCGGGATGATCCAGGTGCTCGTCGGCCTCGGCTGGACCCAGGACCGGATCGCCCGGCTCACCGGGATGAGCCAGCCCGCCGTGTCCAAGCAGGTGGCGAAGTACAGGACGGGGGCCCCGCCGCCGATGGAACTCGCCCTCGACCAGCAGGACGTGCCGTGGCTCGAAGGCCGCCTGTGGGGCCTCGCCGAGGAGCTCGCGGAGACCCTCGGCGACACCGCCCGGTGCGGCCCCTGCGTCCACGCCCTCACCAGGGGGCGGAAACGATTCACGCCCCGGAACGTCGACGCACTGCGACGCCTCGTGGAAGACGACCTGAGAACGCACGCGACGACGCTGCCCGGCGGCTACCGGGATGCGTACGACCGGGTCGGCCGTGGCCTGGACCTCCCCGCGGAGGTCACCACCACCGCAACGGCCTCCGTGCGCCGCACCCTCGCCCGCGAGCTGCAGCGCGCCCGGCTCCGGAGTGACGCGAACGAGAGGCCCTAGGGTGAGGGGGCCAACGCGTGCCCTCGGTTACGGGCCACCTCGACCCTAAGGACAAGTCATGCACGAGCGCTTCGACGTCGTCGTACTCGGAGCCGGCCCCGGCGGCTACGTCGCCGCCATCCGCGCCGCCCAACTGGGCAAGCGGGTCGCGGTCGTCGAAGAGAAGTACTGGGGCGGTGTGTGCCTCAACGTCGGCTGTATCCCCACCAAGGCGCTGCTGCGCAACGCCGAACTCGCCCACATCGTCAACCATGAGGCCAAGACCTTCGGCATCAAGGTCGACGGGACGATCTCCTTCGACTACGGCGAGGCGTTCCGCCGCAGCCGCACGGTGGCGGACGGCCGCGTCAAGGGCGTCCACTATCTGATGAAGAAGAACGGCATCACGGAGCTGGACGGGCGGGGCACGTTCCTCGACGCGAACACCCTCCAGGTGGCCGGGTCCGACGGCACCACGCAGACCATCACGTTCGACAACTGCGTCATCGCCACCGGCGCCACCCCGCGCCTGCTGCCCGGCACCGCCCGCAGCGAACGCGTGGTGACGTACGAGGAGCAGATCCTCGCGGACGGTGTGCCGCAGTCCATCGTCATCGCGGGCGCCGGAGCCATCGGCATCGAGTTCGCGTACGTCCTGCACAACTACGGCGTGAAGGTAACCGTCGTCGAGTTCCTGGACCGGGTCGCGCCGCTGGAGGACGAGGACGTCTCCAAGGAACTGGCCAAGCAGTACCGCAAGCTCGGCATCGAGGTCCTGACCTCCACCCGCGTCGAGACGATCGACGAGTCGGGCCCCCAGGTCCGCGTCACCGTCACCGGCAAGGACGGCGCCCAGAAGGTGCTGGAGGCCGACAAGGTCCTCCAGGCCATCGGGTTCGCGCCGAACGTCACCGGCTACGGCCTGGAGGCGACCGGAGTAGCCCTCACCGAGCGCGGCGCGATCGATGTGGACGGCCGCTGCCGCACCAGCGTGCCGCACATCTACGCCATCGGCGACGTGACCGCGAAGCTGATGCTCGCGCACGCCGCCGAGGCCATGGGTGTCATCGCCGCCGAGACGATCGCCGACGCCGAGACGATGGAGCTCGACTACCGGATGATCCCGCGCGCCACTTTCTGCCAGCCGCAGATCGCCAGCTTCGGCTGGACGGAGGCGCAGGCGCGCGAGCAGGGCTTCGACGTGAAGGTCGCCAAGTTCCCGTTCACGGCGAACGGCAAGGCGCACGGCCTCGGAGACGCGACCGGCTTCGTGAAGATCCTCAGCGATGCGAAGTACGGCGAGATCATCGGCGCGCATCTGATCGGCCCCGATGTCACCGAACTGCTGCCCGAGCTGACGCTGGCTCAGCAGTGGGACCTCACCGTCCACGAGGTGGCGCGGAACGTTCACGCCCACCCGACGCTGGGCGAGGCCGTGAAGGAGGCCGTCCACGGTCTCGCCGGGCACATGATCAACTTCTGAGGCGCGTGCGGCGGCGGGAGCGGAGGGCAGGGGCGGGCTGGGGGTACGGGCCGTCGTGCGGCGGCCGGCGAGGCGGCGTCGTGCTCCGGGGTCTGGTCAAAGCCGGGCGTGTGCGCAATGATCACGCCCGCGCCACCCCCCGCTTCCGGCGTCACCCGCACCACAACGGGAGGATGTACATGGCTCGCCGCACACCCCGCGCGCTGATCGCCTCGGCCACCGCCATCGTGGCTCTGCTCACCACGGCCGGAGCGGCCTCGGCCTCCGGAGCCGGCCCCGCCCCGGCCGGCCCGCAGGCCAGCGTCTTCATGGTCAACCCCGTCCAGTCGTCGGGCGATCAGTCGCTCGTCGACGCGAAGGACGCGGCCGGCGCGGTGCCCGCCTCGGCCTATGCCTCGGCCGCACTGCGCAACCTCGACGGCAGTGGCGGACTCTCCGGGCGGTGGGCCTACGTCAGGTCGGACACCGGCGCGTCGGCGAAGACCGCGGACGCCGGCTCGTACACCCGGCAGGACGACCAGTTCGAGCAGGTCATGGCCTACTTCTGGACCAACGAGGCGCAGGAGTACCTCCAGGGCCTCGGTTTCGGCAGCGAGCTGCCCGGCGCCAACGACCGCGCGCAGCCGGTCCGTATCAACCAGTGGGGTGCGGACAACTCCTACTTCACCGACAAGAAGGCCGAAATACGCTTCGGCAAGGGCGGGGTGGACGACGCCGAGGACGCCGAGGTGATCGTGCACGAGTACGGACACGCGGTGCACCACGCCCAGGTACCCGGCTTCGGGACCTCGGTGGAGGCCGGAGCCATCGGTGAGGCGTTCGGTGACTACCTCGCGGTCGAGGTCGGCAACAACGCGGCCTCCCGGTACGGCTGGCCGCTGAAGGCCGACCCGGCGTGCGTGGCGGACTGGGACTCGGTCAGCTACAGCAGTGCTCCGCACTGCCTGCGCCGCATCGACAAGGACAAGGTGTACGGGGACCGGGTGGGGTCGGTGCACGCGGACGGCGAGATCTGGTCCCGTGCGCTTCTGGACATCCGGCGCGCGCTCGGTGCCCGGGTGGCCGACCGCATCATCATCAACGCCCAGTTCGGCTTCGCGCCCGACACCAGCTTCCAGGACGCGGCGCTGACGACGATCGCGACGGCACAGCGCATGTACGGCGCGAGCGCGGCCGACGCGGTCCGCGCCGGCTTCAAGGGACGCGAGATCCCGGGCATTCAGTAGCGGAAGGTCACGGGGACCGCCGCCGCGCGAGTGCGACGGCGGTCCCCGTGTACCGGGCCGGGGTCACGGAGTCTTCGAGGAGTCCCGCGAGCGACCGCGGTGTCCGGGCAGACGCACCGCGAGCAGCGCGATGTCGTCGCTGCTCCCCGCCCCCAGGTCGGCGAGCAGTTCGTCGCAGAAGGTGTCCAGCGGTTCGCGGGCGAGGGCGGCCGCGTGCTGGCGGAGGTAGAGCATCCGGTCGACGACGCTTTCGCCGGGGCGTTCGATCAGCCCGTCCGTGTACAGCAGGAGCGTGGACTCCGGAGGCAGGATCTCGTCCTGGTCGAGCCGGCTCTGTCCGGCGTCGACGCCCAGGATCAGGCCATGCACGTCATCGAGGTAGCGGGTGTCCCCGTCGTGCTCGACGAGCAGCGGCGGAGGATGCCCGGCGTTGGAGAAGTACAGGTGCCACTCATCCGCTTCGCTGAGCTCCAGGCGTCCGCAGATGCAACTGGCGATATGGCCCCTGTAGAGGGTTTCGGAGATGAGATCGAGACGGCTCAGGATTTCACCGGGTGGCTCCTGGCGGTCGCAGACCAGGGCCCGGAGCATGTTGCGCAGCTGACTCATCTTGACGGCAGCCTGTACGTCGTGGCCGATCACGTCCCCGATGATCAGAGCGGCGGCCCCGTCGGGCATCGGGAAGTAGTCGTACCAGTCGCCGCCGACCTCGGCGGCCGTCGGCGCCGGCGCATAGCGGGCGGCGACCCCGTAGGGCGCGCTCTCGGGCATCGGCGGGAGCAGTGACCGCTGGAAACGTTCGGCGACGTGCTGCACGGAGGCGAACAGCTGGCTGTTGTCGACGGCCAGCGCGGTGCGGTGGGCCACGTCCTCCACGAGTGCCACGTCGTCGTCGGTGAGGGGTGACCGTCCCGCGCCCCGGGCGAGCGTCAGCGCTCCCAGGACCTGCCGCCGGGTCCGCAGCGGCGCGATGATCACGCTGTGGGCGTCCAGCCTGTCGAACAGCTCCCGCTGGGCGGCGTGAAAGGGGGTGTCGCCGCCGGTACGGAGGGCGGCCCCGTCGAGGAGGAGCGGGCCGACGCCGCGCAGCACGCGGGCGAGCGGGTCGGAGGATTCCAGGGGCGTCGGTGGCAGCATGCCTTCCAGATGGCCGGTGGGGAGACTGCCCATGTCGTGGTGGACGACCACGACGCGGCGGACCTCCGCGTGCTCGCCGAGCAGGTCGATGGCGCACCAGTCCCCCAGCGGGGGCAGAACGACCCGGCACAGCCGCCGCAGCGCGGCGTCGACGTCCAGTGTGCTGGCCAGCACGCTGCTGGCCTCCGCCAGCAGCGCGAGCCGCTCGAGCGCCTGCTCCAGAACCGCGTCGACGTTCTCCCCGTTCATGGTGCCGACCTCTCTTTCTGCGGCCATTGTCCCCGTTGCTCCCCTCTCCGGCCTGCGCGCGCGACGCCGCGCCCTGGGCCGGAGAGGTGAGAGCCGGGTCTGTCACGGCCGTGGAGCGCGGGATTCCCGCACCGACCTGCTGGCCTGGTCTCCGCACCCCGCGGTACGGGGGCGACGGAACCCGAGGAAGGAACGGCCATGGGACACGGCGGTAACGTGATCGCGGAGCTCACTGCCGACCATCGCGAGGTCGAGGAGATGTTCGCGCAGATCGAGGCGCAGCCGGTGGGCCATCCGGAGCGGCGGCTCCTGGCGGACCGACTGACCTCGGAACTCGTACGGCATTCGGTGGCCGAGGAGATGCACCTGTACCCATCCGTACGCAGTCACGTGGCGGGCGGTGACGAGCTCGCGGACAAGGAGCTCGCGGACCACGGCAGGATCGAGCGGATGCTCAAGGACCTCGAGGAGCGGGACGCCGAGGACCCGGAGTTCAACGACATCGTCGCGAAGCTCAAGTTCGAGGTGGCCTCCCACGTACGCGAGGAGGAGGCCGAGCTTTTCCCCAAGCTCACGGCCGCGTGCTCACCCGAGGAGCTGGAAGCGCTCGGCCGGCTGGTCCGCCGGGCCAAGGAAACGGCGCCCACCCGGCCGCGTCCCTCCATGCCGGACACCCCGCCCGCCAACAAGCTCGCACCGGGTGCGGGCCTGGTGGACCGCGTACGCGATCTGCTCAGCGGCCGGGGTTCCTCTTCCTGAGCCGCACCCGGGGGCGGTGCGCGCGTCCGGGGACGCCCGGCGCGCCGTTCAGACGAGGGCTCCGGCCACGACGCCGTCGGTGCGGCCCGCGTCCTCCTCGGCGGGGTCGCGGGCCAGCAGGTCCAGGGTGAGAGCGGCCGTCCATCCGAATTCGCGGGTGCCGCGGGCCTCCGCGGTGAACGGGTCCACGTACTCCGCGAAGCCGCAGGCCCCAGCGGCGGTGAGCATCGAGGTGCGCAGGCGGTCCGCCGCACCGGCCCTTCCGTGGCGGCGCAGGCCGCGTTCCAGCAGCCAGCCGGTGTTGAACCAGGCCGGTCCGCGCCAGTAGCGGGACGGGTCGAAGGCGGGCCCCGTGAGGTCGTACGACGGGACCATCGGGATCTCGCCGAGCCGGAAGCCCGGGCCCGTGGCAGTGCCGATCAGTGCGTCGACGAGGTCCTGCGGGAGTCCGGGCACGACGAGCGGAAGGAGACCGGCGACGCTGCGCTCGGCGATCGGCTCTCCGCCCACCAGGTCGCGGCAGAGGAACATGCCGGCCTCGGGAGACCAGAGCCGCTCCACCAGTGCGGCGGTGAGACGCCCGGCCCGCTCCTCGTGCGGGGCGGGGTCGGCCCCGGTCTCGGCGGCGATGCGTGCCAGTGCGTGCTCGGAGACGATCAGCAGGGCATTGACACCCGGGTCCTCGACGGCGAAGGCGTGCCGGGTGCCCTCGTCCGCGTATCCGCTGTCGCGGTAGTCACTGGCGAGGCGCACGTACCGCCCGTAGTCGAGATCCGTGGGACGCTCCGCCGCCGCCCCGTGGTCCAGGTCGGCGCGCCGGTAGGAGCCCGCCGCTGCCGGTTCGATCCGCCGCAGGGGCGCGTCCCAGCACGGACTGTTGTCCATGCCGGGCTCCCACGGGTGCAGGACGGCGGCGAGGCCGCCGCCGCCCAGGTCGCGGGCGCCCGTGAGGTAGTCGTGCCAGGCCGTCAGGGCCTCGTACATACGGGGCAGGAAGCGGCGGCGGCGCGAGGCTTCCGGGTCCGCCAGGTGGACGAGCCAGGCGGCGAGCGCGTGCACGGGGGGCTGCACGATTCCGGACGTCTCGATGCCCGCGGGGGCTCCGGCCGCGGAGCCGTCGCGCGAGGAGCGCCAGAAATCGGGGCTCGGGAAGTAGGCGTCGAGAGGGACCGCCGGATTGAAGACGATGTGCGGGACGCGTCCGTCGGCCCATTGGGCGCCGAGCAGCGTCTCCAGTTCCCGTTGTGCGCGGCGCGCGGACAGATGGCGCAGGCCGATGGCGATGAACGCCGAGTCCCAGCTCCACTGGTGGGGATACAGGCCGCGGGAGGGGACGGTGGAGGCGCCCATCCAGTTGGCGTACAACACCCGCGCGGCGCCACGCCGAAGTGCCGGGTCGTCCTCGGCGGCGGGCACCGGGGAATCGAGGAGTGAGGTCATGCCCGCGCCCTCAGCGCGCCGTCGGCGCACGCCCTCTTCAACTCCGACTGCTCGTACGGCAGTTGGACGTCACCCGCGTCACCCATGTCATCCGTGTCCCCCGTGAAGCATGTCCCGGCAGCGTCGTGACCGGGGTCCTGGGCGAACACCCACGTCTCCTGGAGCGACGCGCGGTCGCGCGCTCGTTCCTGACAGGCGGTCTTCTCCATGGGTGCCTTTCGCGCCGGCGCACGGCGCTGTACGGGTGGCTCGTGACGGGGCGTCGCGGAACAGCCGGGCTCCGGCGTCCCATGCGCGCGTGACGTACGGGTTTGTTCCCCTGCGGGGAGTGAGCTCGGTCTCACCCGATACGCCGGGAGGGGCCCTGCTCGCTGACTTACGTTGAAGTTATCCCACAGTTATGTCTCACCAACAAGCAAAAGTGAGAGTGACATGCCTAACGAACATGCGCACGGAGTGCTGATGGCCACCGGGCTCCAGCAGCCGGCCAACGGCCTGGAGGTGTCCAAGACCGTTCTGGTGGCCGGTTCGGTGGTCCTCACCATCCCCGTGGTACTCCTGTCCTCGCAGCCGAACGCCTGCTCACCGAGGGGCTGACCAGCGGCGCGGACAGGGGCTGACGCCCGATCACGGCGACCGGGACCGATACGGCGACGGCGCCGCGGGTGGCTTCCGGGCATGGACGAAGAGGACGAGGTCGGCGGGGATGGCAGGAAACCGGGCGAGTGCGGGACACCTGCTGCGGCTCATCCGCAGCGGCGAGGCCACCACCCGCGGCGAGTTGCAGCAGGCGACGGGACTGTCGCGGTCGACCGTCGGGCACCGCCTGGAGCAGCTCTTCGGCGCGGGCTGGCTCAGGGGATCAGCCGGCGCGTCCACCGGAGGCCGGCCCTCCGCCCGGCTGGAGTTCGACCCGGCACACGGCGTCGTACTCGTGGCCGACCTGGAGACCCGTCATGGCCGGGCCGCCGTCCTCGACCTCGCCGGCACGGTCCTCGCGGAGCGCACCGGCGAGCTGGTGATATCGGACGGCCCGGACCTGGCGCTGGACCGGCTGGCACGCTGGTTCGCCCCGCTCCTCGACGAGGCGGGCACGGGACCCGACCGGGTCTGCGGGATCGGTCTCTCGGTGCCCGGGCCGGTCGACCAGGAGTCCGCGCGGATCGTGCAGCCGCCGATCATGCCCGGGTGGGACCGGTTCCCCGTGCAGGAACGGATGCGCGAGGCATACGCCGCACACGTCGCTCCGCTGCCCGCCGGCGAGCCGCTCCCGGTCCTCCTCGACAACGACGCCAATCTGATGGCGCTGGCCGAACAGCGCGCGAACCACCCCGGCTGCGGGGCGTTCCTCCTGGTCAAGGCATCGACGGGCATCGGGGCCGGAGTCGTCGTCGGCGGTGAGGTCTACCGCGGGATCGACGGCGGGGCGGGCGACATCGGCCACATCCGGCTCCACGACCGGCCCGACGCCCTGTGTATGTGCGGCTCCTACGGCTGTCTGGCGGCCGTGGCCAGCGGACGGTCCATCGCGCAGCGGCTCACCGAGGCCGGTGTGCCCACCGCATCGGGGTCCGGTGTCCGGGACCATCTCGCCGCGGGACAGCCCGACGCCGTACGGTTCGCCCGCGAGGCCGGACAGCGCATCGGCGAGGTCCTGGTCACGGTGGTGACCCTGCTCAACCCCGGTGTCCTGGTGCTCGCGGGGGACCTCGCGGGAACCCCCTTCCTCACCGGTGTCCGGGAACTCCTCTACCAGCGGGCGCTGCCCCGGACCACCGCCCACCTCTCGGTGACCGTCTCCGCCCTCGGCGACCGTGCGGCCCTGGCCGGCGCCGCCACCATGGTCGTCGACCGCCTCTACGCTCCCGACCGGGCGGACGCCCGGCTCGCCGCCCTGGCCCGGGGCGAGCGGACCCGCCCGGGGTCCGGAGGCGGACCGAGCGCGCGCCCGCTGTAGGACGGACGCGGCCGGATGGTGCGGGGCGAGCGCCGGGGGCCGGCTCTCAGGCGCCCACCGAGGACTGGGCCTCCGCCGCCGCACGGTAGAGCCGGCGCAGCCGCACCACGCCGAGGTCGTGCTGGTAGAGGTTTTCCCGCTGGTCGGCATCGGCCGGCATGGCCTCCAGCATCACGCGGTCCTGCTCCAGGACGTCCCAGTGGCGCTGCTCGATCAGCGTCCGGTACAGGAAGCGCCAGGACGCCCGCTGCCAGTCCTCGACCCTGCGGTAGCGCCAGAAGAAGACGCCGCAGCGCTCCTCGTCCACCGGGCGGACCATGCCGACGATGCCGAACAGGCCGCCGGGTCCCGCCGAGGGCGGATACGGGATGGAGAGGTCCACCCAGTCCACACCGGGCATCGAGACCGGCGGACCGGGACGCCGTCGCGAACGTGATCGAGGACTGGGCGCGTGAACGGCCGGAGCTGGACACGACTCCGCTGGAGGTCCTCGCTCGACTGCACCGCTCCTTCCTGCGCTGCAGCACCAGGCTCACCACGTCGATCGATCGTCACGGCCTGTCCGTGGCGGGCTTCGACGTGCTGACCGCGCTGCGGAGGTCGGGGGCCCCGTACCGGCTGACGGCCGGGCAGCTCGCCGACTCCGGGCTGGTCTCCTCCGCCGGTGTGACCCTGCGGATCGACCGTCTGGGGAAGGACGGACTCATCGTGCGGGAACGGGACGCCGACGACCGCAGAGTCGTCTACTCGCGCCTGACCGACAAGGGCCTCGCGACGGTGGACACCGTCTTCGCGGAACATCTGGACAACGAACGCCGGATGCTCGGCGGGCTGTCGCCTTCCGAATGCCGCCGGCTCGCACGGCTGCTGCGCAAGCTGGAGGAGTCGATCGTCGACTCCGACGGGGAGCCGACGGGCCCCACGGCGTAGAACACGGCGTCACGGCGGTCCGCCCGATCCGCCCGGCGGCGGGCGTGGTGCTCTTCATTGCCGGAAGCCTCCCCTCCGCCGACGAGGCGTTCCTATGATCGTTCCGGCTCCCGCGGAACGCGGGAAACGACTGGAGGAGGGGACCATGTCGAACATGTCCAGGCGGTCACTGCTGGGGTATTCGGGGACGGCCGCAGCCGGCGCGGTGTTCGCGTCGGCCGGAACGGCCGCGGCCGACGACAAGGGCACGGCGGAGTCGACCGCGGCACAGTCGGCCGCGGTGGAGTTTTCGCCGGGGTCCAAGTTCGAGGCCAGCTCGACCATGGCTGAATCCGACCTCATGATGGAAATGACGTTCAGCGTGCGGGTGGACTGGCCCAACGGCTACCCGTCGGCGCAGGACATCACTCCCCTGGAGGTCGCCAACGCGCTGTCCGCGATCGCCGAGTCGAAGGGCTGGCCGCCGCTCACGTTCTACGGCCCCCAGCCCCCCGCTCCGCTGAACTGACGTTTGCACGAGGAGGGTCGGGGGGTCCGTCCGTTCATGGGCGAGCTCCCTCGGCCGCTCCGCCCGTACACCGGACGACTCCGCCACCGAGCGACGATTGACGGCGGGGTCGGTCGGTGTGACGATGCGCCGATGCCCGACCTACACACCCGGATGGCTTCCCGGGGCAGTGACATCACCGCGGCCGTGGTCGCCCGTTGCGCGGCGGAGGTGCCGTTCTACGGGGAACTGCCGCGCCGGACGCTCGAGGGCGTGGTGGCGCGCTCGATCACGGCCGTGCACGGTCTGCTGCTCCGGGCGCTGCGGGACGGCGGTGCGATGGGCCCGGGCGACCTGACCCGGCTCATCGAGTGGTCCGCGCGCCGGGCCGAGGAACGTGTGCCCCTTGAGGCGGTGACCGCCGCCTATCTCATCGGCGCCGAATCCTGGTGGCAGGTCCTGACCGAGACGGCGGAGCCCGAGGAGCTGGCCGGGGCGGGTGCGAAGCTGCTCGCCTGCCTGCACGCGGCCATGCCCGCGGTGGTGCTCGCCCACCTGAGCGTCCAGGAGGACCTCCACAGCGAGGACAAGCGGGTACGCCGGGCTCTGCTGACCGCTCTCCTGGCAGGCCGGCCGTACGAGGAACTGGCGGCGGCCGCACGGGTCACGGTGGTGGGCGAGCACGAGGTCGTGGTCCTGGCCTTCGAGTCGAATCCACCGGCCAGGCTGGTGCAGTCGTCGCTCGACGCCCACGCGGGCATCCCTGTCCTGATGGACCACGTCGCCGGGATCGCGCTGCTGCCGGCCGGATGCGATCTGCACGCCCTGCTGGCCGGGCTCGCCGAGGAGACGGCACAGCGTGTCTTCGCCGCGGCCGCTCCGGCCGGCGAACCGGCGGCCGTTCCGGCAGCGGCGGCGGAAGCCGGACGCGTACTGGAACTGGTCCGGCGCCTGGGCCGCCCACCGGGCCTGTACCGCCTCGACGACGTGCTGCTGGAGTACCAGCTCGCCCGTCCCGGCGAGGCACTGACCCGGCTGGCGGGGAAGCTCGACGCGCTGGGCCGGCATCCGTACCTGCTGGAGACCCTGCGGGTGTTCGTCGACCGGGGGCACAACCGCCGTCAAAGCGCGGCGGAGTTGTGCATCCACCGCAACACACTGGACTACCGGCTGCACCGGGTGAGCACACTGACCGGCCTGGACCTCACGGTCCCCGCGGAGGCGCGAGTGCTCCAGGCGGCACTGGTGGCCAGGGATCTGGTCGAAGGGGAGCCCTCCTAGGCTCTCTGGAGCCGCATGTCCTCCTAGGACCTCTGGAGCCACACGCGCAGTTCCTCCTCCCGGGGCGCGAGCGTCACGCCCGTACCGGGGTGGTCGAAGACCATGACCGGCCGGTGCGAGCCCCAGGCGGACCACCCGGGGTTTCCGGAGGCGGCGAAGTCCACCCAGGCCCGGTGCATGGTGTCGGCCAGTGGCTGCGGAGCGCCCGGTCCGCTCAGCGACTCACCGTGGCGGAGGTTGTCGAAGACGAAACCGATCTCCAGCGCATGGCACGCCCCGAGGCCCAGGACGGGTGAGCCCCAGGCGAACTCGTAGACGTACGTCCGGGAGGGCCGGGCGTCGGCAAGCCGGTTGAGGGGTGCGCGCAGCAGCAGGTCGGTGGCCATCTCCCCGAGGATCACCCCGGGTTCGGCCCCGGGCCGGGCGGACCTGTACAGCCGGGCCACCCGCCCCGGTATCCGGAACTTCAGCAGGGCGAGGCGCAGGGTGAGCGCGCTGATGCGGTCCACCGCTCCGGTCGGCACGAACCACAGCCGGTACTCCTCCCGGTTGCACCCGAGCAGCAGGTCGGCCTCGGGGAGCGGGGGGTCGGCGAGGACCACGTCGTCGTCGACGACGATGTGGAAGCCGGGCCCACCGCTGATCGGGTCGGCCTTGCCGACCACCGCGGCCTGCGCGTCCAGCAGCCGTTCGCGGCCGGCCGCCGCGAAGGCTTCCGCGGTGGCCGGCACCCGCAGTGACTTCGCCATGGAGCGCACGATCTTCGCGCCCTCGCCGCGCGGCACCGTGTGCGGCGGACCGCTCTGCAGGATCGCCCGGCGGAACAGACCAGCCGCCCGGGGGCTGGTCATCAGGGCCGCGACACTGATCGCTCCGGCCGACTCCCCGCACACGGTGACGTTCCGCGGGTCTCCGCCGAAGGCGGCGATGTTGTCCCGGACCCAGGTCAGGGCGGCGATCTGGTCCAGCAGGCCGCGGTTGTCGGGTGCGTCGGGGAAGACCCCGAATCCTTCGACTCCCAGCCGGTAGTTGACCGATACGAGGACCACGCCGTCACGGGCGAAGGCACGTCCGTCGTAGAGCGGCATGCTCGACGAGCCGTTGCGGAGCGAACCGCCGTGGATCCAGACCATCACCGGGAGCCGCTCGCCGACGGGTGCCCTGGTCCAGACGTTGAGGTTGAGGCAGCCGTCCCCGGGGATGTCCCACTCGGGAATCAGACGGTCGAGAGGCGGCCGGTAGGGCCGTTGGGGAGCGGTCGGCCCGTACTCCAGCGCGTCCCGTACGCCCTCCCAGGGTTCGACGGGAGCCGGCGCGCGGAAGCGGTGGGTACCGAACGGCGGGGCGGCGTAGGGAATTCCGAGGAAGGCCGCGATCCCGTCCTCCTCGGCCCGGCCCCGGACCCTCCCCTGCCGGGTGGTCGCCATGATGTCCATCTCGGTCCTTTCACGATGGGCGGTCGGCGTGGCGCCCCCGGGGGCCCGGGGGCCCCGGGGGGGGGAGCCGGGGGGGGGCGGCGGGGGCGGGGGTC
>NZ_JBHXQO010000001.1:0-108864 GCF_042717135.1 Streptomyces sp. NPDC058620 | reverse complement strand
AAGCCACGTCCTCACATCACGCTGGGCGGGTCAGCGAGACCCCCCGCTGCCGCTGCGCCCCCCGGGGGGCGACCCCCCGGGGCGGCGCGGCGGAGCCGGTCTACGGGGTGGGGTAGGCGAACCGGGTGGCCAGGCCGTTGCGCCGGACGTCGGACCAGGTGGTGGTGTCGGCGCAGATGCCGCAGCCTGATCCGAGGAACTCGGCGCCCGCCGTCCGGTCCCCCATCAGGTGCGCGCGGAACCAGGCGGTGGTCGGCGCGGCGAAGGGGCCGGGGTCGCCCACGACCGTGAAGTGGCCGGCCCCGCGCAACTCGCCGTAGATGGCCGGGATGTGGTCGGCGGCGTTGTAGAACGCCTTGACGAGGAACGGGAAGACGACGCTGTCGTTCTGGCCGGCCAGGAGGAGGGCCGGGACCCGCACGTCGTTGATGTCGGCCAGCGGCCCCGGCTGGATCGGCAAGATGGTGTCCACACGGGGGTCCGCGCCGACGACGATGGCAGCCGCCCCGCCCTGTGAGTGACCCGAGGCACCGATGTGTCCGAGGTCGACACGGTCGCGGAAGATGCTGTCGGGGTCGGCGTTCCTGCGCGTCAGCATGTCGATGCCGGCGCGCATGGAGACGCCGAGGTTGGACTGCGGAGTGTTGGCGGCGGCGACGACGAAGCCCTGGCTCGCCCAGTGGAGCAGCAGGTCCCGGTAGACGACGGGGAAGGCGAACGTGCCGTTGCCCCACACGATCACGGGGTGGCGGCGGTCGCTCCGCGCGATGTCACGCGGGTAGTACAGGGTGGTCACCGCCCCGACCTCCACGGCGGTGGCGTAGGGGCCCGGGGCCCCCAAGTCACTGGGGGCCGAGATGGCGTCGGTGGGGGTGGACGCCGATGCGGCGCCCCCACCGGCGAGGGCGGACAGGGCGAGGGTGAGCGCGATCAACGGGACGAGAAGGTTCTTTCTCCACACCACGGCGACTCCAGACGTCAAGGTGAACCGGACGTTTCGTCCGGCTCACATCTGCGTGTGATCGCATCCTGAAGCAGCGTCCGGCGGCCGTCTCTGCGCAATCGCGGCAATCACCGACGGCCGGGTTCGTGCAAGGTGCCGAAAGCCGTGACACCGGTGTCCGTCGACCGCAGGCACCGCGGCGCGACCGGCGCGCTCAGCGTCCGCCCTCGCGCCGCAGGGTCGCCGCGAGGTGGTGCTGGAGCGGCTGACCGACCGCAGCGAGGTCGTGGACGAAGTCGAGCGTGTCCTCGTCCGTCAGGGTGTAGCGGCGCCGGGTGGCCGCGACCTCCTTGGCGGTGGGCGTGCGGGCCACCTGCTGCGTGGCGAGGTCCACCGAGCCGTCGCCCGCACGGCCGGTGGAGATCTCCGCGATGCCGGTGGGCTGCGTGATGAGCGCCTCGACGTGCCCGTCGGGCTGCAGTCGCCACCAGCCGCTCTCCCGGGCCGACGGCCGCAGCGGCGTGTTGTCCGCGTCGAGCAGCCAGGCGCGTGCCTCGTAGTGCAGGAAGGGCCGCCCGTCATGGCTGAAGGTCACCTCCTGCGCGTACGCGAACTCCGCGTCGAGCGTCGGGTATCCGCCGCGGCCCCGGCCGGTCCAGGTGCCCAGGAACCCGAGCACCGGCGCGAGCAGCGGATGCGGCGCCGGCACGTCGTCCGCTCGGAGGGCGTCGGGAAACGGGTACTTCTGAACGGGGTCGGACATGAGGTGCGCTCCTTGGTCGGGGCCGGTGCCGAAGGGCAGCCTAGGGCCTGGCGTTCGGACCAGGCCGGAACAGGCCGGATCAGGCCGGAACAGGCCGGAACAGGCCGGAACAGGGAGCGGGGTCCGGTGCGTGCAGCTCGCCTCCGGACGGCCGGTCGACCTGGATGCGGTTGACCGGGGCGAATAGTTACGGGAGCGTAACTTACCGATGAGTTACCTTCGGTACGCCCAGGTTGCTAGCTTGCGCTCACCTTCATCGGAGCAGAGCGAGGAGTGAATTGTGAGCCGCAGGAGCACCCGTTCGCGTTCCACTTCCGGCACCGCACGTCCGGCGGTCACCCCCCATCGACGGCAGGGGCCGGGCACCTTGCGCGTGCTGGCCGTCGCGGTGGCGGCGGCGGCCTGCGTGGGGACGTACGCCGTCCCGGCGTCCGCCGATGCCACGGACTCCGAGCCCGTGGTGTCCAGGGGGGTGACCATTCCAGCCTTCTACAACCCGCCGACCGAACTGCCCACGTCCAACGGCGCGTTGATCAGGAGCGAGCCACTGCCGCTCGGTCTGTCCATTCCCGGCCTGGACGGCCGCCCGATGCCGGGCACGGCGACCCGGCTGATGTACAGGTCCACGGATTCTGGCGGACAGCCCGTCGCGGTGACCGGTGCCTACATCGAACCGTCCGCCGCCTGGAAGGGCACCGGCCCGCGCCCGCTGGTGGCGGTGGCCTCGGGCACCGTGGGCCAGGGCGACCAGTGCGCACCCTCACTGTCCCTCCAGTACCCGCTGAACCTGACCGGCGAGACCGTATCGGTCGGTTACGAGGCCCTGGCGATCTACCGCCTGCTCTCCACCGGAGCCGCGGTGGTGGTCACCGACTACGTCGGCCTCGGCACCACCGACCGGCTCCACACCTACGTCAACCGCCTCGACCAGGGCCACGCGCTGCTGGACGCGGCCCGCGCCGCGCGCGCCGTGCCGGGAGCGTCGGTCACGGCCGATTCGCGCGTCGGCCTGTACGGCTACAGCCAGGGCGGCGGCGCCAGCGCATCGGCCGCCGAACTCCAGCCCACGTACGCACCCGACGTCAAGGTCGCCGGCACCTACGCAGGCGCGCCGCCCGCGGACCTGACAGCCGTCATGAAGGGGATCGACGGCAGCGCCCTGGCCGGTGCGCTGGCCTGGTCGGTCAACGGCTTCGCGCAGGCCGACCCCGATCTGCGCGAGGTCGTCGAGGCGAACATCAACGCCACGGGCCGGGCCGCGCTGAAGGACGCCTCGACCATGTGCGTCGGCGACGCGATCTTCGGCTACGGCTTCACGAAGAGCGCCAAGTGGACCACCAGCGGCACGTCCCTCGGCGACATCATCGCCGCGGAGCCACGGGCGCAGGCGGCACTCGACAAGCAGCGCATCGGCGCTTCGAAGCCCGTGGGGCCGGTGCGGGTGGCGACCGGCGTCCAGGACGACATCGTGCCGCACGGCCAGGCCCGCCGGCTGGCCGTGGACTGGTGCCGCAAGGGGGCCGCCGTCACCTACGACGCCATCGAGCTGCCCAACCTGGGCGACAAGCTCCTCACGAACCACCTGGTGCCTCTCATCACCGACCAGGGCGAGGCGATCTCCTGGCTGACCGACCGCCTCTCGGGCAAGGCCGCCGTCTCCAACTGCTGGACGATGCCCTTCCAGCGCTGACCGGACACGGCTGTCGAGCGCGCCCGCGCTTAGCAGCCGCACACCGCCCGGCCGGACCGCTCGCACCGCCCGACCGGGCAGACTGTGCGGTCCGGCCGGGCAGACTGTGCGGATGAACGACTATCCCGCGGTGGACCGCGAGCCCGCGCCCGGACACTACGGACGCCTGCGTGTACAAACATCCGCTCTCGACCCGGCCCGCTGGCTCACCGAACGCGCCCCGGGGCACGGCGACTTCGGTACGGTGGCGGGCGTCTCGGCGCCCGGGTTCGACGCATACGCCAGGGTTCTGCACCCGGCTTCCCTGGACGAGCGGCCGGTGCGGTGGGCGGCGGTGGCCGCCGCGTACGGACGCGAGGTGCCGGCGGGCGCCCGCTGGCACGAGGTGGTCGGGATGGACCTCGACTACCACAACGCCTCCGAGTACGGTCTGCCCGGCGTCTGGGACGAGCATCCGGCGGAGGGTCCGACGCCGCCCGCGGTCGCCGAGACCCTGATCCCCGTCCTGGCCCGGCACACCGCGACGCCCGAACGCTGCTGGTTCGGGCTGTGGCACGGCTACGGGCGGTGGGACTTCGGCCACGTACCGACGTTCGTGACTCCCGAACGGGATGAAGTGCTGCTCTCCGGCACGCTGGCCGACGCAGTCTCCCCCGTGTCCCTGGACGAGTTCGCCGAACTGCCCGACCTGTGGTGGCCGCACGACCGTGCCTGGTGTCTGGGCGGTGACGTGGACCTGGTCAGCACCTACATCGGCGGGTCCCGCGAACTGATCGCCGAGCTGCTGGCCGCACCGGACCTGGAGACACAGCCGGTGGCGCCCGGCGACAGAGTGGGCTGAGCCGTCGTTCCCATGGGCACAGCGAAAATCCCCGGCCCGCAATTGCGGACCGGGGATTTTCACGAGTATATTGAGTGTTTCTGTGCGCTCACAGAAAAGGCCCCACACCGGGGGCCACTAAGCAACACCATATCCGGCAGGGAGTCATGTTGTCAACTCGGGAAAGCGCCGAATTGCATAAGGAGCAGGAATTCATCGGCCGGCTCTACGACCGGGTCGACGTGCTGCGCGGAGTCGCCGCCGAGCACGTCGAGGACGCGCTGACGCCGGTGGGCACCGGTATGCAGGCCCGTCTCGAACGCGAGGTGCTCGTCGCCGAACGCTCAGGTCTGCTCGCCGCCCTGAATGCGGTGGACGGCTCTCTCTGCTTCGGCCGTATCGATCTCTCCGACGGCGCCGCGCACCATATCGGCCGTATCGGAATTCGCGAGGACGACCCCGCGCACACACCTCTTCTGATCGATTGGCGTGCGCCGGTCGCCCGCCCCTTCTATCTGGCCACCGGTCACACACCCATGGGGCTGCGCCGTCGCAGGCACATCACCACCGAGGGCCGCGTCGTCACCGAGCTGCACGACGAGATCCTCGACCTCGGCGACCGGGAGCGCACCGGTTTCGAGGACCCGAGCGGTGACGCCGTGCTGCTCGCCGCCCTGAGCTCCGCCCGCACCGGCCGCATGGGCGACATCGTGCGGACCATCCAGGCGGAACAGGACCGCATCATCCGCGCCCCGCACCAGGGCGTCCTCGTCGTGGAGGGCGGTCCCGGCACGGGCAAGACGGCGGTGGCGCTGCACCGTGCGGCCTTCCTGCTGTACGAGCACCGCGAGCTGCTCGCCAAGCGCGCCATCCTCATCGTGGGCCCCAATCCGGCGTTCCTGAGCTACATCGGCGAGGTGCTGCCGGCGCTCGGCGAGACCGGTGTCCTGCTCGCCACGCAGGGCGAACTCTTCCCAGGGGTTCACGCACGGGGCACGGACACGCCACGCGCCGCCGCCGTCAAGGGCGGTGCGCCGATGGCGGAGGCGCTCGCCCTCGCCGTCCGCGACCGGCAGCGGCTGCCCGAGCCCGGCGCCCCGCTGGTCGTCCCGAACGACGACGGGGACCTCGTCCTGGACTGGGAGATCGCCTACGAGGCCCGTCAGGCGGCCCGCGACACACGCCTTCCGCACAACCTCGCGCGTCCCCACTTCGCCTTCCGGATCATCGACGCCCTCACCTCGCAGCTCACCGAGCGCATCGGCGCCGACCCCTACGGCGGCCCCAACTTCCTGGGCCCGGACGACATCGCCCAGCTCGGCAAGGCCGTCGCGGTCAGCAGGGAGGTGCACTCCGCCATCGATGAGCTGTGGCCCGCGCTCACCCCTGAGGGGTTCGTGACCGACTATCTGGCCGAGCCCGTGTACGTACCGGAGGCGGATGCGGAAGCCATCCGGCGTGCGCCCGGCGAAGGAGCGTGGACGCCCGCGGACGTTCCGCTCCTCGACGAGGCGGCGGAACTCATCGGGGTGGACGACAGTGCCGAGCAGGCCGCCGCCGAGGCCGTGCGCCAGGAGCGGATCGCCTACGCACAGGGGGTGCTGGAGCTGTCGCGGGGCTCGGAGACGTACGAGTTCGAGGACGAGGAGTCCGAGCGCCTCGCCGCCCACGACATCATCGACGCCGAGCGGATGGCGGACCGGCACGAGGAGGCCGATCACCGCAGCGCGGCCGAGCGCGCCGCCGCCGACCGGACCTGGGCGTTCGGGCACATCATCGTCGACGAGGCGCAGGAGTTGTCGCCGATGGCGTGGCGGCTGCTGATGCGCCGCTCGCCGACCCGCTCGCTGACCCTGGTGGGCGACCCCGCGCAGACCTCCGAGGAGGCCGGCGTCGGGTCGTGGGAGAGGATCCTGGAGCCGTACGTCGGTGACCGCTTCGAACACGTGCGGCTCAAGGTCAACTACCGTACGCCCGCGGAGATCATGGAGCTGGCGGCCCGGGTCCTGCGTGCCGAGGACCCCTCCTTCGAGCCGCCGGGCTCGGTGCGGTCCACCGGCGAGGTGCCGTGGACGCGGGACGCCGGAGATGACCTGTCGGGCGCGGTGGCGCGAGCGGTCTCGGAGCTGACGCCCGAGGAGGGGCGCCTCGCGGTGATCGCCCCGGTGGCGCTGCACGCGGAGATCGCGGCTCCGCTGGAAGGGGTCACGGCCGGTGCCGAGCCCGATCTGACCCGCACGGTGGTCCTGCTCGACCCGCGCCAGGCCAAGGGGCTGGAGTTCGACCATGTGCTGGTCGTGGAACCCGCCGGTTTCGGGACCAGTGACCTGTACGTGGCGCTGACCCGTGCCACGCAGCGCCTGGGCATCGTCCACCGGGAGGACCTTCCCGAAGCGCTGCGCGGACGCTGACCCGGGCGCGGCACCCCGACGGTTCCGGCCGGGGGTGCCGCTCCCGCGCCCATGGTGTGCCTGCCCTGCCCGTAGCGCGCGAACGTGGCTTCTCCGTACGCGAGTTGGGTAACAGTCGCGGTGAACCCCGCGTTCGTCGTGAGCGAGGCGTTCACCCGTCGTCCGTGGCGTCCGCCGGCTGGACACCCGGAGCCGACCCGTCATCCGGCATTCACCGTGACGTTCCGCCGCCCACACCGGACCCCCATAGCGTCTCGCAGGTCCGTAACGCTACTGAGGAGTATCGTGAGCGCTTCCGCTCTGACAGCTTTGGCCGCCTCCCTCGTGATGGTCACCGGAGCTTCCGCGACCGGCCCGGTTTCCGTCAACGCGCGCGTGGAGACGCCCGCCGTCCACGACGACGAGGCGGGCGGCAACGCCGACGCCGACGACCCCGCGGTCTGGGTCGACCCCGCCAACCCGGGGCGCAGCATCGTGATCGGGACCCTCAAGGAAGCCGGCCTCGACGTGTACGGCCTCGACGGCCGGAGGCTGCAGCACATCGCCGCTCCGGCGGCGCCCGGCGAGGACGCGTCCCCCGGCCGGTTCAACAACGTCGACATCGTCTACGGCTTCGAACTGGGCGGAAAGAAGCGGGACCTGGCGCTCGTGAGCGACCGGGGCCGGGACCGGATACGTGCCTTCGTGATCGACCCCGCCGCCGTCGCGGCGGGGAGGGCGCCGCTGAGGGACGTGACCGCGCCGGGCGTGAAGCCGGTCTTCGCCACGAGCGAGTCCGAGGTGGACGACCAGCGCACGTCCTACGGCCTCGCCGCGTTCAGTGACGACGACGACGCCTATGTCGTTGTGTCGCAGCGCGAGGAGAGCAGGCTCCGGCTCCTCGAACTGGAGGACGTCGGCGGTCGGGTGGGATACAAGACCGAGGACACCCTGGACCTGCCCGGCACGTTCACGCTGCCCGACGGCACCGACTGGGCCCCCTGCGCGGACCCGGGCGAGCGCCCGCAGGTCGAGGGCATGGCCGTCGACCAGGAGGAGCACGTCCTGTACGCCGCCCAG
This sequence comes from Streptomyces sp. NPDC058620, assembly GCF_042717135.1. Classification (NCBI taxonomy): domain Bacteria; kingdom Bacillati; phylum Actinomycetota; class Actinomycetes; order Kitasatosporales; family Streptomycetaceae; genus Streptomyces; species Streptomyces sp. NPDC058620. Next base: position 101,178 of record NZ_JBHXQO010000001.1, on the reverse strand, counting down.
GAAGCCGTGGGCCTGTGGCGCATCGAGCTCGACGACGAGGAGTTCGAGACCCCCGAGATGATGGACCGTGTCCGCGAGTACGGCACTCCGTGGACGTACGACACCGCGGAGGAGGAGTGCGTCATCGACACCGCCGACGACCCGGGCTTCGGTGGTGAGAACCTGAGCGCGGACGCCGAGGGTGTCACCGTCTACCACGCGGCCGACGGTGCCGGTTACGTGCTGGCCTCCAGCCAGGGCGACAACGCCTTCGCCGTGTACGAGCGGGAGGGCGGCAACGACTACGTCGGGTCCTTCACCGTGGCCGACAGCGCGGCCACCGACGGTGTGCAGCACTCGGACGGCTCGACCGTCGTCAACGTCCCCCTGGGTTCGGGCTTCCCGAAGGGCCTGCTGATCACGCATGACGGTGAGGCGACCCCGGCGGACGGCGACAGGGAGGGCACCAACTTCAAGTTCACCGCGTGGGACGCCGTCGCCGGTGCGTTCCCCGAGCCACTGACGGTCGACACCAAGTCGTTCGACCCGCGCGTGACCGACTGAGCCGCCAGGCGCGCTTCCCGGCACGGACGTCAGGGGCGGGGATGCACGCGGAGCCGGGGGCCAGGGGGTCGGCGGGCTCCCCCAACCCCGCCGACCCTGCTGTCAGCAGACACCACTGACTACGGAGCTGGGAGGCGTGCGCCCGGCGCATTGAACCGGTTCCCGCCGAAACCAAACGCGCCGCCGCGGCGTTGGGAGGGTGAAGCGCACATGGCAGGCGACCCCCCACGCGCCTGTGAGGCCCGAACCGTCGGCGGTTCGGGCCTCACCCATGCCGGGGTCCCGCACTCCCTGCTCCCTCGCGGGAGACAGCCGTCGTCAACGCCCCCGGCTGGTCGGCCTCCATGATCTGCGAGGCTGTCGTCACGACACCGTGGCGCCACCCGCCCCTGGCCTTCGAGGAGTTCACCATGAGCAGCACCCACCATTCCGTCGGCGTCATGCTGCCGCGCGATCTGCCTCCGCATGACTTCCTGCCCTTCGCGCGCCGGGCCGAGGAGCTCGGTTTCCACGACCTGTGGGTCGTGGAGGACCTGGGCTACCGGGGAGGCATCGCCCAGGCCGCGGCCGCACTGGCCGCCACCAGCCGTATCCGTGTCGGCATCGGCCTCCTGCCCGTGGGAAGCCGAAATCCGGGCTTCGCCGCCATGGAGATCGCCACCCTCGCCCAGCTCTTCCCCGGCCGGCTCGACGTCGGAGTGGGCCACGGCATGCCCCACTGGATGCGCAGCGTCGGCGCCTGGCCCGCCAGCCCGCTGACGCTGCTGGAGGAGTACATCACCGCTGTCAGGGAACTCCTGCGCGGCAAGAACGTACAGCGCGACGGCCGTTACGTCCGTCTGGACGGGGTGGGCCTGGAGCCCTCGGCCATCCCCTCCGCCGTTCCCGACGTGCTCGCCGGGGTCCGGGGGCCGAAGTCGCTGGCCGTGTCGGGGAGGGTCGCCGACGGCACCATCCTTGCCGAGCCCACAGCACCCGAGTACGTGCGCGAGGCCCTCGGTCACATCGCCTCCCACCGGCCGCACCGGGTCGTGGCGTACAACGTCGCCGCCGTCGATGCCGACCCCGCGGTGGCCATCGCCGCCGTGCGCCCCGCACTGGAGTGGATCGGTGAGCCCGACTGGAGCGCCCACATCGCCGCCCTGCCCTTCGCCGACGCGTTCAGGGACCTGCGGTCCCAGTGCACGTCCCGGACCGAGTTCACCCGGCGCATGCCCGACGCGTGGGTGGCGGAACTGGCCCTGGCGGGCACCCCGGAGCAGGTACGGGCGCGGCTCACCGCGCTCCGGGAAGCGGGCGTGACCAACTCGGTTCTCGTACCTGTCGGCGAGAACCCCCTGGTGACCCTGACGTCCCTGGCGTCGGTGCTCTGATGGGCTGACCCCGCCCGGGCAGGCCGGGCCCCGGCCTGCCCGGATGTTCACCCCGTCTTGCGGCGGAATTCCGCTGCCCGTCCGCGACGGACGCGTTCACCCGTTCCCATGGAGCAGCAGCTTCGAACCGGGGGACGGATGACGGACACACCATGCGCGGAGCCACGGGGACGCGGGCGTCTCGTGTTCGCCTTGCCCGCGGCCGCGACCCCGAGAGGGGAAACGGTGCTGCCGCTCCTCGACGGACCGGCCCGCTGAAACGCACGGGCCGGTCCAGGCAGCGGCCGCCGGTCAGCCCTGGTACTGGGCGAAGACGCGCGTGAACTCCCACGGTTGCTGGGCGACACCCGAGCAGGTGTCGGCCCCGCCCCCGGTGCAGGGCCGGTCCCGGTTCACGGACCAGAACGTCAGCCGCGCGAGGTGACGTTGCTGGGCGTAGCCGAGGATGGTGCGGAAGTCGGCGACGGTCACGGTCTCGCCGTTGTCGGTGACGCCGTTCATCGAGGAGATGCCAGTGTGCCGGTACGCTTGGTCGTCCGAGTACCCGTAGGCGCTCTTCACCGCGTTCTTGAGGCCCTCGGCGGCGCGGACGGTCAGCTGTCCCATGTCCTGGCCCGCACCCCCGAAGTTGAACGGCATGATCGTCCAGCTGTCCACGGTGAGCCCGGAGGCGGCGGCCCTGGTGATGAGGCTGTTGTCGGGGCCGTTCTGGCCGGTGCCGAAGGTGACGTACACCTTGATCCCCGGGTTGTTGGCCTTGATCGTCCTCAGCGCGTCGACCGTGCGCTGCTGCACGGTCGGGCTGTCGTACGCCGCGGCCTCGATGTCGATGTCGATGGCCTTGAGCCCGTACGCGTTGATGACCTTCTGGTACGCGGCCGCCAGCTCGCCGGCACTGCCGCAGGAGCTTTCCAGTTTGTTGCCGCTCCAGCCACCGAAGGACGGGATGACGTCACCGCCGTTCGCCCGCACGGTGGTGACGGTGTGCTGGTCGACGCCCCCGCTCAGGGGACGGCTGCCGTCCCACTGCGGGTTGCAGTAGCCGTTACTGAGCACGAAGGCGAGCGTGAACCACTCGACGCCGGTCGCGTTGGTCACCGTCGTGGGACTCGGCGGGCTGCCCCAGCCGTTGTAGAGGTACGGGGCGACGGCCATGGCTCCGGGTCCGGGGGCCGGGGTTCCGCCGCCGCTCGGCGCCGTCCACTTCTGGTTGGCGGCGCCCGTGCAGGTCCAGATCTGCAACCGGGTGCCGTTCGCGGAGCTGTTGCCCGTGACGTCCAGGCACTTGTCGGCCTGCGGGTTGACGATGTCGCGTGCGGCGGTGACCGTCCACCGCTGTGCGGCGCTCCCGTTGCACTCCCACAACTGGGTGCGCGTCCCGTCGGCCGTACCGCCCGACGCCACGTCCAGACACTTGCCGAGCGCACGGATCGTCCCGTCAGCACCGACGTTCCACTGCTGCGCGGCGGTGCCGTTGCAGTCGTGGAGCTGAACGGCCGTGCCGTCGGCGGTGGCGGCTCCCGCGACGTCGGCGCACTTTCCGCCGAGCCCGGTGATCTGCCCGGTGGCCGCCGCCGCGCCGCTCGCGGGTGTGCCGCTCAGCCCGGTGAGGAGGGCCGCCGCGACCGCTGTCCCGACGATGCCGCGGACCGCGGGCCCGCTCGGGAGCCACGTGGTCATCGGGTCACCGACCACTTCTGGTTGGCGGCGCCCGTGCAGGTCCAGATCTGCAACCGGGTGCCGTTGGCGGAGCTGGCACCTGCGGCGTCCAGGCACTTGTTGGCCTGGGGGTTGACGATGTCGCGGGCCGCGGGCACGGCCCATTGCTGTGCGGCGCTCCCGTTGCACTCCCACAACTGGGTGCGCGTCCCGTCGGCCGTACCGCCCGACGCCACGTCCAGACACTTGCCGAGCGCACGGATCGTCCCGTCAGCACCGACGTTCCACTGCTGCGCGGCGGTGCCGTTGCAGTCGTGGAGCTGAACGGCCGTGCCGTTGGCGCTGTTCGCGCCGGCCACGTCCACGCACTTGCCGCCGATGCCGGTGATGGGCCCGCTGCCGCCCGGCTGAGCGGTGCCGGTGCTCACGCGGACGTAGTCGACCAGGAGTTGCTGGGGGAAGACCGTGCTGCCGTCGGGGTCACCGGGCCAGTAGCCGCCGACCGCGAGGTTGAGGATCAGGAAGAAGGGCTTGTCGAAGACCCACTGGCGCCCGCCGAGGTCGGCCGGGGTGCGCCGCTGGTAGACGGTGCCGTCGACGGACCAGGTGATCGCGTTCGGGCTCCAGTCGACGGTGAAGGTGTGAAAGGCGTCGGCGAACGCCTGGCCGCCGGGCAGGGTGTATCCGGCGCCGATGCCGCCCGAGCCGGAGTAGCCGGGGCCGTGGAGCGTGCCATGGACGGTGGACGGTTCGAAGCCGACGTTCTCCATGATGTCGATCTCGCCCGAGTTCGGCCAGCCCACCTGCCCGATGTCGTTGCCCAGCATCCAGAACGCCGGCCAGATGCCCTGCCCGCGCGGGATCTTCATCCGGGCCTCGACGCGCCCGTACGTCGTGGTGAACCTTCCGGCCGTGTTCAACCGGGCGGAGGTGTACTCACAACGGCCGTACCAGCACTGGTAGTTGGCCGGGTTCTCCCGGCGCGCGGTGATGACCAGATGCCCCTGGCCGTCGAGCGCGGCGTTGCGGTTGCCCGCGGTGTAGAACTGCCGCTCGTGGTTGGCAACGTTGTCGCCCGTCTCCACCTGCCACTTCCCACCGTCGACGGCCGATCCCGCGGGTCCGTCGAACTCGTCGGAGAACGTGACAGCGGCGGCCGCGGCGGTAGCGGAGGGTTCCGTCACGGGTGGGGGCGCACCCTGCGCCAGTCCGGTGGACAGCGATGCGAGGGCGAGGACCGAGACGAGCGACACCAGCAGACGCCGGGATAAGCGCGGGGAATCCATGACTGTCCCTTCATGAAGCATGGCGGGGGAAAGGGGTTCTTATGTCATGCATATGACAGATCTTGGCGTACGGGAAACCGGGCGGTTCCTCGCCGGAGGGGTGGGGGGCGTGAACCCGCCCCGATGAGGGCGCTTAGTTCACTACGTGATTTAAGGAGTGAGTGATAGCCCTGTCAAGGGTTTGGTACGGACCAGCATCCCCCTACTCCCGCACAGCCGGCCCGAACGGCTACTCCGTGCAGCTGAAGTCCCCCGGCGAGGTCCGCAGCCTGCCGAGCAGTCCCCGCAGAGCGGCGAGCTCACGTTCGGACAGGTCCGCGAACAGCTCTCGCTCCACCGTGTCGAGCGCGACACCCGACATCCGGAGGCGCGAGGCTCCTTCAGGGGTGATCTCCACGATGTGCCGGCGCCGATCGGCGGGATCGCGCCTCCGGCGTACGAGATCGTCGCCCTCGAGATCGTTGAGCAGGGCGACCAGCACACTCGGGTCCACGTCGAGCTTCTCGATGAGCGCCTTCTGCGTGACCGGACCGTCGGCGAGCTGGAGCAGCGTCATCACATGCCTGGGTGTGAGCCCGGTCGTGGCGAGCGCCTTGCGGATCAGCGACTCGGTGACGCCCCCGTGATAGGCGAGCAGGAATCCGAGGCGGGAGTCCGGGTCACCGGGGGACGCGGACGAGCCCGCCGATCGCTGGGTGACCCTGCCCTGAGCTGCCATACCCATACCGTATCAGGGCCTCTATTGTGAACCACGATCAATCATTGATACTCTTCAACGATATCGAGGTATCCACCATTGAAGACCCTGGGGTAAAACCATGTTCGTCGCCTACGCGATAGTCGGCATCCTTCTCGCCCTCGCCCTCAGCGCCTCGGCCACGCTGACCTTCACCCGCCACCAGGCCATCACCGCTTCGATGAGCAAGGTGGGCGTGCCCGACTCCTGGCTCCCCGGCCTCGCCGCGCTCAAGGCCGCGGGCGCCGCCGGACTCGTCGTGGGCCTCGCGGTGCCGGTGATCGGGGCGGCGGCCGCGGTCGGCGTCGTCCTCTACTTCATCGGTGCCGTCATCACGCACCTGCGCGCCAAGGACTTCGAGATCGCGCCGCCGGTCGTCCTCGCCCTGCTGGCCGCTGCCGCGCTCGTGCTCCGGGTGATGTCGGCCTGAGCCCCCGGCGAAGCCTCCCGGCGCTGGGGCCGCATCCGGATCACCACCTGCTCACCGTGGTTCTCCCAGGCGAAGCCGACGTAGCCGGCGACCTTCTCCGCGGGCAGATAGCGCGCCGACACCTCTTCCAGGTCGGCGCGGGTCGCGGCGCGGGTCTCGGTGACGGGTCCCTCGACGGACACGCAACGGATCGTCGGCTCCACACGGTCGACGAGCAGTGAGAACCGGCCCGCCGCGCCGATCAGTTCGGCCTTGCGCGAGGTGCGTCCGGTCAGGACCCAGATGTCTCCGCCCGGCGCGTACTGGTACCAGACCGGCACGCTCAGCGGAGCCCGGTCACTTTCCTGCGCCACCACGGCCAACGCGGCGACATGGGGCTCGGCAAGGAACTGTTCGCGCTCTTCACGGGTGAGTGCCACAGCAAACTCCTTCGTACGGGGTCGGGGCCTACGTGCCCGCCCAGTCTGCCGCCGCTCCCCGCACCCGATCGGTTCCCTCCCTGGGGGCGTGTCGCGTCTCCGGCCGGTCCACCCGGCGGAACGGTCAGCCGAAGCGGTGGAACAGCTCCTCCACGTACTCCTCCAGCCTGCTCGCGAGCAGGGCGGGGGTCAGGTCCTCGCGTCCCAGTTCCCGCCACGGCACCGCGACCTTCTCGGCGTCCGGGGCGAAGGCGAGCGCATCCAGAACGCGCCAGTACAGATGAGCCGCAGGGTCCTCGCTGAGCGTGCCGCCGTGAGCCACGTAGCAATCAGCCAGCCGCATTCCCTCCTGGACACCGTGCAGAAGAGCCAGCGCCGTCGAGCAGTGGGCCACGTCAAGATCGGCCGGTCCCCAGGACGTCTCCACCCAGTCGACGACACCGGTGATCTCCAGCGCGGAGCCCCGGCCGCTGAAGAGCACATTGCCGGGGTGGAAGTCCCGGTGCAGAAAGCAGGGCCGGTAGTCAGGAGGATCGCGCCGGATGATGTCCACCGCGCGCCGCCACACGTCCGGTCGTGCGGTGGACGCGGGCAGCCGCACCCGGTCGGGCGAGGTCCATGCCTCGTACACGCGCGGTCGGGCCTCGACGGGCACGCGCACCCGGTGGATACGGGCGAGTTGGGCGGCCAGGAGACCGGTCCGCGCCCCCGCCTCCTCTTCGTCCAGCCGCACACCGCCGGGCAGCAGCGACATCAGCAACGACGGGTGGTCGCAATGCGCCGCCGTCGCGTCGACTCCCGCGAACACGGCGGCCGGCACGTCGGTCGGCGCGAGCAGACGCAGGATGTCCGCCTCGCGGGTGAGCAGTCCCCGCGCGTGCCGGACGTAGAAGGGTGTGACGAATGACCTCAGTACGAACCACTGCGGCTCTCCCGCCCCACTGAGACGCAGCCGCCTCATCTGCGACGTCCATCCGCCGCGCAGCCGTTCGGTGGTGTCGATGCGACGCCCTCCGCCGGCACGCTCCTCCACCCAGGCCCGCGTGCGGTCGTCAACGCCCGGGCCCGCAACCGCCCCACGCCCACCCGCAACCATGCGGTCAACCTATCGACCGGCCCGGCCCCTCGTCAGGCGGATCCCGCCCCGCCTCGGAACCGCCCTGCCCTGACCGGGCGCGACTGCGCGGTGCACGGGCGGGCGAAGTGGCCGCACCACGAACCAGGAGTTTCGTGGACCTTAACGAGAAACAGCGGAAGCGATAACGCAGGACAACGGTTGTTCGAGAGTCTCCGAAATACCGTCAATTCGTTGTCCTGGAATAACCTTCCGCCGTTACGCTGAGGCCGCTTCGCCGAGTGGCGTGGCGGCTGCCGAAGCGCCCAGGGAGGGGCGCTGACCGCAGTTTCCGGGGGTGTGGGGGGAAAGTTCATGGATCGCGTCGCCATGCGGAGGAACACGTCCCGGCGTGCGCGAAGCGGCTGTCGCCGTTGTGCCGTGAATTCCTGAAAAGGCAACCGGAAGCCCCTGGGCGGGCCCGGTTTCTCGCTGCCCCCGGAATCCGTTTGACGAAAGGTAAGGAATACCTGTGCGACGCATAACCTCCGTCCTTCTTTCTCTGAGCGCCCTGGTGGCGGCCTCCGCGATGACCGCACCCGTGGCCGGAGCCGCCCCGCAGGCCGACCGGCCGGCCGCGGTACCCAGCGGGTGGGAGGCAGTGGACGGCGCCGAACTGGCGCGGATCGCCGGGGAGGCGGAATCCCTGCGGGCCCCGTCCGCCACCGGTGAAGGGCTCACCACCTCGGCCGAGGAGCCCGAGCTGCTGGCCATGCAGTCGGTCCGCAACGGGCGGTTCACCGCGACCGAGCTCAACTACGCCGCCCCCAACACCGGTGTGCTGCGGGCTCGTTCCGCCGCGTACGGCGGCGCCTGGGAGGGATTCGCCTTCGAGTGGGACGCGACCACCGAGACGTATGCCCTGAAGTCTCTGGCGAACAACCTCTACGTGGCGGTCGAGAAGAACTTCACCGGCAGCGCCCAGAACGAGCTGCGGGCCCGCTCCACCAGTGCGGGCGGCTGGGAGCGGTTCGTCGTGTACTACAACGAGGACCTGGGCCACTGGGCGCTCCAGTCCACGCTGAACGGGCTGTTCGTCACCATGGAGAACAGCTACACCGGATCGCTGCAGTACGTACTGCGCGCCCGCTCCGCCGACATCACCGGCGCCTGGGAGGAGTTCGTCCTCCACGACATCAGCGCCTGACGCCCGTGTCTCCGCCACCCATCGGTGCCTGTGCGCCGGTGGGTGGCGGTGGGCCGACAGCCGGAGCCGACGAGCGGCAGTGACCGCTCAAGCGGCGTCACCCTCTGGTGCGACCGCTTCAACGTCTCCTTCGGGGCGGCCGGGCTCTCCCCTGTCCGAGCGCCGGGCCCCGGGTCACGAGGCGAACTTCCTCAGCTCGGCGGCCAGGGAGCTGATGGCTGCGGGATTGCGCGGGCTCTCCACCAGGTCCACGTAGTCGAGGACGACGATCCGGTCGTTCTTGATCGCCGAGACGTTGGCGAGCGGCTTGTAGGACTTCAGGAACTTCCGCTTCTGGTCCGCGCTGGTGTCGCCGTAGTCATTGATCACGATCACCTCGGGGTCGCGGTCGACAACCGTCTCCCAGCCCACCGTCGTCCAGCTGTCCTTGAGGTCCTTCATGATGTGGTCCCCGCCCGCCTTGGTGATGATGTCGTGGGGCCCCGCGAACGCGCCGGAGGTCAGCGGCTTGTCCTGCCCGTCGTCGTAGAGGAAGACGCGCGGGCGGTCGGTTCCCTCGGCGGCCTTCGCCTGTGCTGCGGCGACCTGCTTCCGGAACGACGCGATGAGGGTGTCGGCCCGGTCCTCGACATCGAATATCCGCCCCAGATTGCGCAGGTCGGTGTAGAGCGCGTCGAGCGGCGCCATCACCCCGCGCGCCTTGCCCTGCCCGTTGCGGCAGGACTCGCTCAGCAGGTAGGAGCCGATGCCCACGCGCTGCAGTTCGGCAGGGGTGAAGCCCTCCCCCTCGTTGAAGCCGTAGTTCCAGCCCGCGAAGACCAGGTCGGCACGGGCGTCGAGGACCAGTTCCTTGTTGATGGTCTCCTTGGAGAGCCACTCGGTCTTCTGGTAACCGCCCTTCCAGGGCACGGAGGTGAGATCGCCCTTGTCGTCGGGCATGACGTATCCCGCCATGTGGTCCTCGAGACCGAGCGCGAACATGATCTCGGTGATGCCGACGTCGTTGGTGACCACGCGTTGCGGGGCCTTCTCGTAGGTCTTCCTCTCACCGCAGTTCTCGACCGTCACCGGATAGTGGCTGCCGGCGGCTCCGGAGCCGCCCTTCCGGTCGCCCTGTGAGGCGACCTCCGCTCCGCAGCCGGTGAGGGCCAGGGCGACGGCGAGCGCGAGTGCGGCGGGTCGTACGGGGTTCGTCATGGTGACGGGGACTCCTTGGGACATCGGTTACGCGGCGAGGAGACGGTCGAAGAGCAGCTGGATCGCGCCGGTCTCCGGGTGCGGTACGCGGTGCGCCCGTACGCCGAAGACCTCGGCCAGCAAATCGGGTGTGAGGACGTCGTGCGGAGGGCCGGAAGCGACGATCCGGCCGCCGTCGATGACGTGGATGAGATCGCAGTGGAGTGCGGCGAGGTTGAGATCGTGCAGCGCGGTGAGAACGGTCAGCCCGCTCTCGCGCACCAGGGCCAGCACCTCCAACTGTTGTGCGATGTCCAGGTGGTTGGTGGGTTCGTCGAGGACCAGGACCCGGGGCTGCTGGGCCAGCGCGCGGGCGATCAGCACACGCTGCTTCTCACCGCCGGAAAGGGTGAGGAAGCCGCGATCGGTGAGGTGGCCGGCGCCGACTCCCGCCAGCGCGGCCTCGCACGTACGCCGGTCCTCCTCGGTGGTCCGGGCCATGGACCGCTGGTGCGGCAGCCGCCCCATCGCCACGACCTCGGCGACCGTGAAATCGAACTCGGTGACCGCCTCCTGGGGAAGCGCGGCCAGCCGGCGGGCGCTCTCGCGCGCGCTCATCGCGGAAAGGTCGTCCTCGCCGAGCCGGACGGTGCCGGCCGAGGGGCGCAGGGCTCGGTAGACGCACCGCAGCAAGGTGGACTTTCCGCTGCCGTTGGGCCCGACGAGGCCGACGAACTGCCCTGTACCGGCGCGCAGTGTGACGTCGTCGACGAGTCGCGCGCCGGCGATCTCGACCGTCAGTTCATCGATGTCGATCCGCATCACGCGCCTCCGAACGTGTAGGAGCGGCGGCGCATGAGCAGGACGAAGCAGGGAACACCGATGACCGCGGTCAGTACGCCCACGGGCAGTTCGGCCGGTGCGAGCACCACACGGGAGAGGATGTCCACCCAGATCAGCAGGACGGCGCCGGCGAGCGGTGCGACGGCGAGGAGCCGGCGGTGGTCCGCGCCGACCAGCATCCGTGCGGCGTGCGGGACCATCAGGCCGACGAAGCCGATCGCACCGCTCACCGCGACGACGGCCCCCGTGACGGCCGCGGAGACGAGGAAGAGCTCCTTGCGCAGCCTTCCCGCGTCCACGCCCAGCGCTGCGGCGGTCTCGTCGCCCATGGCGAGGGCGTTCAGCCGGCGCGCCGACCATGCGAGGTGGGCGAGGCCGGCGAACACGGCGGTCGCGGCGATCGGCACGGATGCCCAGGTGGCTCCGCCGAGGCTGCCGAGCATCCACATCATCGCGGAGCGGGCCGCCTCGCCGCGCTCGGCCGCGAACACCATGAACGTGGTCACGGCCGAGAAGCCGTAGTACATCGCGGTGCCCGTCAGTACGAGCCGCAGCGGGGTCAGGCCGCGATCGGTGCGGGCGATGGCGTACACCAGCACCATGGCCAGGAGGGCGGAGACGAAGGCCGCCGACGACAGGGCCCAGATGCCGAAGGCGCCGAACGCGCCGAAGATGAGGACGGCGTTGGCGCCGACGGCCGCGCCGGAGGAGATACCGAGGACGAACGGGTCGGCCAGGGCGTTGCGGACCATGGCCTGCACGGCGACGCCGATGGCCGAAAGGCCCGCCCCCACGACGGCAGCCAGGACGGCTCGCGGGAAGCGCAGTTCCCAGACGATGGTGTAGGCCGCGACCTGGTCGGGGGCGATGGTTCCGCCCGTCAGCCCGGCCCAGAGATGGCGCACCACCTCTCCCCAGGAGAGCCCCGAGGCCCCGGTTCCGGCGCCGAGGACGAGGGAGACCGGGAGCGCGATGCCCAGGCAGGTCAGGAGCAGTGGCAGTGAGACGCGCTTGGGGGGCGCGGGCCCGGCGCCGGTGGGGGCGGCGAGCAGCGGTGCGGCGGGTATGCGTTCGAGCGATGTGGCCACGGGCGGGTCGCTTTCGCCTCGGGCCGTGCGCCTACGTTCCAAAGGAGCAGCCCGGGACTCGGGGCCCCTGCGCAGCACCTCTCGCAGTCCACGGCGAATTGACAGGAGCCATCACCACCGCGGGAAATCGGGCTTACGGAGACCTGTGTGGGCTCCGCCTACCGTTGCGGGTCAGCGCCGGACTTCGACCGGACTTCCCCCGCGGGGCGCATGCAGCTTAGCGCGGAACGGTTCGGCTACGTCGGGAACAAGGCACTACCCGCGGTCCACGTGGTGCGACCGGGCTCCCGGCGCTCAGCCCCTGGGATGTGTGCCCGGCGTGTGGCCGAAGGCGCGGCGGAAGACGTCGATGAAGGCGCTGGCGGAAGACCAGCCGCAGAGGTGCGCGACCGCGGTGACGGGCGTGTGACAGGCCAGCAGGACCAGTGCGTGGTGGAGCCGCGACTGGGTGCGCCACTGCGGGAACGTCATGCCGAGGTCGCTGCGGAACAGCCGGGACAGCGTGCGGTCGCTCGCTCCCACCTCACGGCCCAGTTCGGCGAGGGTACGGCCGTCCGCCGGATCGGCGCACAGGATGTCGCACAGCGTCCGCAGCAGCGGCACGGTCGGTGTGGGCAGGTGCAGCGGCTCCTGGGGCGAGGCTCGCAGCTGGTCGAGCAACACCGCGCGCAGTCGGGCCCGTTCGGGGCTGTCGGCGCCCGGGGGGCGGGTATGGGCGACGATCAGTTCGCGCAGCAGGGGGCCCACGGCGAGCACGGTCGGCGTGTCCAGGGCGAGCGGGTTCTCCGTCCTGGGCAGCCCCACGAGGTGCAGTTCGAGTTCGCCGTGGGCCTGGTGGGCATGCACGGTGCCGGCGGGGATCCAGATGGCGCGGGTGGCCGGGGCGACCCACGAGCCCGCGTCGGTGGTGACGGCCAGCACTCCGCGTCCGGCGTAGACGATTTGGTGGTCGTCGTGCCGGTGGGCATCTATCGCGGCGCCGGGCGCCATCCGCTGGGTGCGGGTCGGGGCGACCGACGTGTGGCGGATGTTCGTCATTGCCTGGCAGATTATCGGAAGTGCGACACGGTGCCGGGATCCGATCATGACGGGGTGCGAAGAAAACCGTCCCTCACACTGTTGTCCGTCGGGCATGCCTGCGTCGACGTCTACCAGGGCGCCGTGGCGTCCCTGGTGCCGTTCTTCGTCGCGGAGCGCGCCTACAGCTATGCGGCCGTCTCGGGCATCGTGCTCGCCGCCTCCCTGCTCTCGTCCGTGGCACAGCCGGTGTTCGGTGTCCTCACCGACCGTTGGCCGATGCCCTGGCTGCTGCCCGTCAGCACACTGCTGGGCGGTCTCGGAATCGCGCTGAGCGGGGTGAGCGGCTCGTACGCGCTGACCCTGGTGTTCGTGGCGGTGTCCGGGGTGGGCGTGGCCGCCTACCACCCCGAGTCCGCCCGGGTGGCCCGGATCGTCAGCCGGGGCAGTCACAGCGGGATGGGCTGGTTCTCGTTGGGCGGCAACCTCGGCTTCGCGGCGGCCCCACTCCTGGTCACCGCCGTCGTCTCCGTCGGCGGTCTGCGCCTGACACCGCTCCTGGTACTGCCCGCGCTGGTCGGCGTCTCCCTGTGTGTGCCGGTGCTCAGGGCGCTGGAGCGGCGCCGGTCCGACGGAGGCGGTACGGCGGTGGCGGCCGGGCCCGACGACCGGGCGTCGTTCGTGAGACTGTCACTGGCCGTGGTGTGCCGGTCGGTCGTCTTCATCGGCCTGAGCACCTTCCTCTCGCTCTACGCCACGGAGCGCATGGGCGGCAGTGGGACGGCGGGCACCGCGGCGCTGTTCGTGCTCTATCTCGGCGGTGCGGCCGGGTCCGTGCTGGGCGGCGCGCTGGCCGACCGGTGGGACCGGGTCACCGTCGCGCGCTGGTCGTACCTGCTCGCTTCCGGCTCCGTCGCGGGCCTCGTCCTCGTACCGGGCCCGGCGTTCTACGTGTTCGTCGCCCTGACATCGGCCGGCCTGTACGTCCCGTTCTCGCTGCAGGTCACGCTCGCGCAGGACTATCTGCCCTCGCGCGTGGGCACGGCCGGCGGGATCACGCTCGGTCTGACCGTCAGCATCGGTGGTCTGGTGAGTCCCCTCATCGGCAGCATCGCCGACGCGACGTCCCTGCGGACCGCGCTGGCACCCCTGGCCCTGATGCCCGCGCTGAGCTGGCTGCTGTTCCGCACCCTGCCCGAACCGACCGTGCCCGCTTCACTGCGCAGCCCCTGATTCCGGCCGGTGCCGCCGCGCCCGCCGGGCCTGAAGGGAGGGCATGGGTTCCTCGTCGGGGACTGGATCAGCAACACCTTCGGCGGCACGGTCGCCGACAGTTCGAAGTTCGGCACAGCCGTCTCCGGCAACCCCGGCGCGAACAGGCCCACCCCCTGTCCGGGCGGCCAGGACGAGACCGGCACGACCGGCGCCTTCCCGGCGGCACCTTCGGCGTGACCGTCTTCGCCAAGGTGACCCTGCGGAAAATTCTCGGCCGCCTTCCGGTACGTCCTCGTGCCGGACCGGCCCCAGGAATTCGCGTGCCGCTCTCCCGCGGGTACACCAGCAGGAGCAGGAAGCGGCCGACCGGCCGTCCGCTGCCCGCACCGGCGTCACCCGAGGGGCGAGAAACAGCTACCTCCGGAGACACCGGTTGTCGAACGCGCAAGCGCATGTGAGAGATTGGCACTCCTCTTGTGAAGGCGCTTCAGCAACTCCGGGGGCCGGGGGCACAGTCGTGGCTACCGGTCGGGGACGGAGGCGAACGCCCTTCTCAACATGCTTGCTTGCAGGGCGTGTTGGCCGATATCGGGACCATGACCTGTCTCGATTGAAGGGAAGATTCCGGTGATAGCATCCGGGCATCTGTGATCTTGATCCACTGGATTCAGATGCTGATTTGCGATCGGCGGCCTGTTCCACGCGACAGCGGCCGCGGGCAGCGCCCGAGCGGCTGTACCGCGGCTCCTCGCGAGGTGCACCGGTCGCCGTCCGCCTGCCATGCGCCCGGGAAGGTTTCCATGATTCGAGATGCACTTGTGTGGTGCTTGGTCGCGGTGGCGGCGACAGCCGTCGTCGCGGTCGTGGCACTCGCCGCCCGCAATAGAGCCCTAGGGGCGAAGAAGCAACAGACCGAGGCCGAGCTGAGGCGCCAGCTCCACACGTCCGACAGTCAACTGCACGTTTCGCGTGCCGAGTTGCAGAGGTTCAGGAGCGAGCAGGACCGGACCCTCCGGGAGGCCAAGGAGGCGGCGGAGGAGAACACCAAGGCGGTCCTCAAGGGCGCCGCCAGCTTCCTGCAGAGTCTCGCGGCGGAGCAGACGACACTCCTGGACGGGATTCAGCGGACGTACGGCGGTCACGCCGTGCTCAGCGACCTGCTGGAGGTGAACCACGCCAACGCCCAGATGGCGCGCAAGGCCCAGGGCATCGCGGTCATGTGCGGTGCGCCGCTCGGCCGCCGCAACAGGCCCGCCAGCGTGTACGACGTGGTGCGCAGCGCCCAGGGGCAGATACGCAACTTCCACCGGGTCGCCATCATGCAGCAGACCGGTCTCGCGCTGAAGGCGTCCGCGGTCGCCCCCGTGGCCCTCGCCGTGGCCGAACTGCTTGACAACGCTGCCAGCTTCTCCCAGCAGGACGCCCCGATCGAGGTGACGTTCCAGCGGGTCCAGAACAACCTGTGCATCGTCATCGACGACGCCGGTGTCAGCATGAACGACGAGGACCGGCAGCGGGCCACCGAGCTGCTGTCCGGGGATGTCGTCCCCCGGCTGTCACAACTCGGGAACCAGCCGAAGTTCGGCTTCCCGGTGATCGGCCTGATCGCGCGTCAGTACGGCTTCAAGGTGGATGTCACCGGAGTCTCCCGGTACGGCGGCGTACGGGCCGTCGTCCTGCTGCCCGAGGAGCTGTGGACCATGGAGGAGACGCCGCCGGCCCAGGAGGCCCCCGTGAGCAGCATCCTGCGTGCCGAACGGCCACAGACCGGGACGACGCGCACGACACACGGTCTGCCGAAGCGCGGAGCGCGCCAGGCACCCATCGCGAGCGTGCCCGATCCGGAGGAGACCCGGCCGGTGTCACAGGCTCCCCAGGAGACCGGCCGCGCCTCCGGGCGCAGCCTGGGGGCCTTTCAGCGCGGCACGCTGTCAGGCCGCAACCTAGATGCCACGTCGCTCGAAGGGTCCGAAGACGCATGACCGCCGACCTGTCGTGGATGCTCGAGGACATCGTGCACAACGTGCCCCGTGCACGGCACGCCGTCCTGCTGTCCGCGGACGGCCTTCCTCGTGGGGCCACGGAGGGCCTGGCCGAGAAGGAGGTGCGTACCATCTCCGCCGCCATGGCGGGGATGCAGTCACTCAGCCGGGCCACGGCCCACTTCGCCGGGCCCGAGGAGGACCGGCAGTGGAATCAGACGATCATCGAGTTCTCCCACGGCTGGAGCTTCCTGATCGGCGCGGGGCAGGGGGCCTACCTGGCCGCCGCCGCGGCGCCCGATGTGGACATGCAGCAGATCTCCTTCCGTATGCACCGCCTGGTCGCCCGGCTGGGCAACAACCTCACCTCGCCGCCGCGGGTGAACACGGATGACGACGCCGGAACGCGCGGCACCGGCCCGGCCCGGCGTGAGAACACCGGCGCCCCGGGTTTCGTGCTCGCCGACCTCGACCAGGTGATCTCCGAGGTGCGGGGCGCCCGTCACGCCGTACTGCTGGGGGCCGACGGTCTGCCCCGCGGGGCGACCAGCGGGCTGAACAGGGACCTGGCGGACACGATCTCCGCCGCCATGACCGGCATCCACGCCTACAGCAGGGTCACCTCGCAGTTCGCGGGTGTCCTGGAGGACGCCGAGTGGCGGCAGACGGTCATCGAGTTCCAGCACGGCTGGATCTTCCTGATCGCGGCGGGTACCGGGGCCTTCCTGGCTGCCGCCGCCGAGCACGACTGCGACATCGAGGAGTTCACCACGCGCCTGCACGAAGTGATCCCCAAACTGACCACATCGGCAGCGCAAGGACAGGGAGCAGGCCATGCCTGACGAACCCGAGCTCGAGCTGGAACTGACGTCCCCGTTAGTTCCCCTCTTCGTGATCACGAACGGACGGGCGCTGCCCCCGGACCACGAGTACGAGCACACCACGCTCGTCATGGCGGCGCAGGACGCGTCGGCCGCGGCGCGCACGCTCTCTCCGGAAGCGGGCCAGGTCATGGATCTGGTCACCGATGGCTTCCTGTCCGTGGCCGAGGTGGCCGGCCATACGCACCTGCCGCTGGGCATCGTGCGCATCCTGCTGGCGCAGTTGGAGGAGGACAGTCTCATCCTCGTGAGAAGGCCGATACCGCGCGCCGAACGTGTCGACAGAGAACTGGTCAGCGCCGTACTCGAAGGCCTGAAGAACCGATTCGGAGCGTAACGCGTGTACCTGGATCCAGATGTCTCCCATGCGGTGAAGATCCTCATAGTGGGGCACTTCGGGGTCGGGAAGACCACCTGCATCGGAAGTCTCTCCGAGATCGAGCCACTGCGCACCGAAGAGGAGATCACCGAGGCCAGCGAGGGTTTCGACGACCTGTCGGGCACACCTCACAAGAAGACCACCACGGTGGCCATGGACTTCGGCCGCCTCACCCTCAGTGACACGCTGGTCCTCTACCTCTTCGGAACGCCCGGTCAGGAACGTTTCAAGGAGATGTGGGAGGAGCTGTCCCGGGGCGCCCTCGGCGCGCTCGTCCTCGTCGACCCCGAGCGGCTGCACGAGTCCTTCCCCGTCCTCGACCTGGTCGAGAGCTTCGGTCTGACGTATGCCATCGGCGTCAATCACTTCGAGGGCACCACGGACTACCCGCTCGACGAAGTCCGCGAGGCACTGAATCTGACGGCCGACACCCCCGTAGTGAAGTGCGACGTACGCGACGAGACCACCTCGGCGCAGGCACTCATCACGCTCGTCACACATCTCATGTCCCAACTCGGCTAGGAGAGCGCCGGAATGCAACAGCCGCTTGACGCCCAGGAGATACCGCCCGGATGCCCCGCACACGGGAACGTCCAGCTGTACGGCCCCTCGTTCGGAGCCGACCCCGACGGCCACTACGCGCATCTGCGTTCGTTCGGCCCGAGCTCCCCCGTGGACATCGCTCCGGATGTCCAGGTGGAACTGATCACCAGCTATGACGCCGCCTTGTACGTCCTGCAGAACCCCGCGTCCTTCGTCCGCGACTCCCGCCGCTGGAACGCGCTGAACGAGGGGCGCGTCCCCGCGGACAGCCCGGCCCTGCCGATGATGAGTTACCGCCCCAACGCGCTCTTCAGTGACGGTGCCGCGCATGCCCGGCTGCGCCAGGCGGTCACGGACAGCCTCGCCACGGTCAACGAGCTCCAGCTCGTCAGGCAGACGCAGCAGTCGGCCGACTACCTGATCAGCCGCTTCAGTTCCGAGCCCCGCGGCCAGGCGGAGCTGATGTCGGAGTACGCGCAGCCGCTGCCGCTGCTGGTGTTCAGCGACCTGTTCGGCTGCCCGCCCGAGATCGGTGACCGCGTGATCGCCGGGATCAGCGGCATCTTCGAGGGCACTCCCGGGGCCGACGAGGTGCTGGGAGGTGCGCTCACCGAGCTGATCGCCCTCAAGCGGCGCCGCCCGGCGGCGGACCTGACGACGCGTCTGATGGAACACCCTGCGCAGCTGAGCGACGAGGAGGTGCTGCACCAGCTCGTGACCCTGCTCTCCGGCGGGACGGCACCTCTGACCGCCGCCATCGGAACCAGCAGCGCGCTGTACCTCGGCGAGGAATGGCAGAGCGGACTCCCGGTCGAGGACGCCATCGCCCAGACCCTGTGGAACTACGCGCCGATCGCCAACTACGCGGCCCACTACCCGGCCCACGACGTCGAACTCGGCGGCAGGCTGCTCCGGGCCAACGATCCGGTCCTGGTGTCCTTCGCCGCGGCCAACACCGACCCGAAGCTGACCGAGCACCGCCAGCAGCTCAGCGCCAAGGCGCACCTGGCCTTCGGCGCGGGCCCGCACGCGTGCCCCGCCAAGGACCCGGCGTTCATGATCGCGGTCACCGCCGTCGAGACCCTTCTCAACCGGCTGCCCGACGTCGAGATGCGCGTTCCGTTCAAGACGCTGGCGTGGGCGCCGACTCCGTGGAGCCGTTCGCTGGTGACCCTGCCGGTCCGCTTCACCCCGCGCACGGTGTCGTCGGGCGCCGAGCCCGCCCATGCGCAGGCCCAGGCTCCCCAGGCACCCGCCGAACAGCGCTCCGCCGCCCGGTCGTCCCAGCCGCCGACCACCGCGGCGCCGCAGCACAAGGGGGGCATGTTCAGCCGATTCCTGGCGTGGACGAGGGGAGAGTGACGTAAGTAACTCTCTGAGGCACCTGTGTTACTGGATGCTTCAACGATCTTGTGGGTATGCATGGCGGCTGGTTCTCGGAAAGGAGCCGCCACATGGGAGTTGTCACAACCCCGTCGTATGACCGCAGGGCGTCCGCCTCCCTCTTCTCTCGTCTACGGACGGCAAGGGGGCAGGCCGATCCCTTCCCGATATACGAGGAGCTGCTGGCGAGGGGGGATGTCATCCCCGCCCCCTGGGGCGGCTCCGTCGTGTCGAGCTTCGCCGTCTGCGACCAGGTGCTGCGCAGCCGTGACTGGTTGGAACCCGACAAGCGGTGGCGCGAGCGCCAGGGATCGGGCACGCGCTGGAACGCCTCCTCCTCGCGGGAGATGAGCAACACGCTGGCCGCGCTCAACCCCCCGGACCACACACGGGCGCGCCGGGCGGCCGGCACCTTCGACCGGGGCGCCGTGGAGCAGATCGGCCGGACCGTGAGCCGGACGACGGATCAGCTCCTGGACTCCCTGTCGGAGCAGGTGCGCGAGGGGGAGGCGGACTTCGCGGCCCTGGTTGGCGAGCAACTGCCGGTCGCCACGATCGGCGACTGGCTCGGCATCCCGGCCGCCGACTGGCCTCGCCTGCGGGAGCTCACCCACGACCAGGTCTTCACCCAGGAACTGCTGCCCTCGGCAAGCCAGCTGGCCGGATCGGACGCGGCCACGGCCGAACTGCGCACCTACTTCACGGCCCTGGTGGCGGACCGGCGCGCCCACCCCGGTGAGGACCCCGTGTCCCGCTGGATACAGACGTGGGACTCCATGGAAGCCGACCGCGACAAGGCCGACGAGGCGGTCTACTTCCTGGTCCTGTTCGTACTCCTGGCCGCCCTGGAAACCACCGCGACACTCCTGACGACCATGACGCTTCTGCTCGTCGAGAGCCCGGAGCGCTGGGACATGGTCGCCGACCACCCCGATCTGGTGCCCGGGTTCGTAGAAGAAACGTTGCGCTACGACCCGCCCACCCATGTCATCAGCAGGGTCGCGGGCCAGGACTGCGTCCTGGGCGGAATGGAGATACGCAAGGACGAAATGGTCCACCTCATGGTGGGAGCCGCCCACCGGGACCCGGCCAGGCACAGTGACCCCCACCGGTTCGACCCCCTGCGCAAACCCGCTCACCTCGCCTTCAGCGGAGGCATCCACTACTGCCTCGGCGCGCCGCTGGCCCGGCTGGAGGCCCAGATACTCCTCCGTCAACTCATTCGGCGCCTCCCCCGACTCACCCTCGTGCGCCGCCCGTCGATGGCGCCCCGGGTGGCGTTCCGGCGCCTGCTGAACTTGGATGTCGCCCTCGCATGACCGACACAACGCACCCCCTCACCCGGCCCTCCGGCAAGGCGATACGCGTCGACCAGGACGGCCCCGTACTCCATGTCCGCCTCAACCCGTGGGAGGAGGACGACACACTGGGCGTCGCCGTCCTCGACGATCTCCTCCTCGTGCTCGATGATCTCCACGACCGCCCGGACATCCGCGTCCTGACCCTGTCGTCCCTGGGCACGGACTTCTGTCTGGGCGCCGACCGGACCGAGTACCGGGCGGCCCTCGTCGCGGACCCGAGCGGGGCCGGACTGCGGCGCATCGCGGACAAGGCCCACCGCCTGTGCCAGGCCCTGGAGAACACCCATGCGGTCACCATCGCCCTGCTCCACGGCCGGGTGATCGGCGCGGGGCTCGCGCTGGCCTCGTTCTGCGACCTGCGCGCGGGAGCGGACACCTGTCGCTTCCGCATGCCGGAGGTCGGCGTCGGACTGCCCCCTGCCTGGGGAGGCGCGATGGGCCGTCTGGTCTCCGAGGTGGGCGCCGCCCGCGTTCGCGAACTCATGCTCACCTGTGACGTCTTCGACGCGGCCACCGCCCACCGGCTCGGCCTCCTCCACAGGACCGCCCCGCTCGACCGGCTGGACGAGGTCGTCGATGCCTGGACGAGACCGCTCGTCCGGCGCGCTCCCGAGGCCCTCGTCCTGACCAAACGCATGCTGGCAGGCTACGCACGGGCCGACCGCACGGCAGACGTCTCCCTGCTCGACTCCCACCTCCTGACGGCCTCCATCAACCAGCCCCGGGGACCGGGGCCGTCCGCCGCCGGGTAAGGGATGCAGCCGCACCCCGTGTGATCCGCAGGTGTGCGAAGCACACGGGGTGCGGCTGCATCACAGGACAGGGCGCTCGGTCCTCCGGAATCCGCCGCCGGGAACCACTTCCGGAGCCAGGTATCCGGCTGCCTCCCGGCTCAGCGCTTCCGCTCGGAGCGGCGATCACGAATCGGGAACGTCGTGACTGTCGTTGCCGTCGCCGCCGTCGCTCTGCAGACGCACCCTGTGCTGCCCAGCGACGCCGGGCGCGCAGACCGCCGCTCCGGCAGGTCCGGCCGCGTCAGCGGCTCTTGCGCACCCGGGCCGCCGCGCGTGCTTCCGCCGTCTTGCGGGCCTCGGCCGTCTTGCGGGTCTCCTTCGGGCGGCCCGGACGAGTGCCCATGCCACGGAAGGGGGCGTTGCCGCTGCCCTTGCCCTCGATCGGCGGGCGCTTCGCCCCGGTGATGGCGGTCAGCTTCTCCTCACCGGAGTGCACCTGTGTGACGGTCGGCCGGATCCGGGCGTCGGTCATGATCCGGTTCACGTCCCGTCGCTGGTTGGGGGTGACCAGCGTGACCACGTTCCCGGACTCCCCCGCGCGTGCCGTGCGCCCGCCGCGGTGCAGGTAGTCCTTCGCGTCGGCGGGCGGGTCGACGTTGACGACGAGGTCGAGCGCGTCGATGTGAATGCCTCGCGCCGCCACGTTGGTGGCCACCAGCACGGTGATCTCACCGTCCCTGAACTGGGCGAGCGTGTGTGTGCGCTGCGGCTGCGACTTCCCGCTGTGCAGGGCGGCAGCCCGCACACCGCTGGCCCGCAGGTGACGGGTGAACTGGTCCACACCGGCCTTGGTGTCCAGGAACATCAGGACCCGGCCGTCCCGCGCGGCGATCTCGGTCGCGGTCGCGTACTTGTCGGCGGCGTGGATGTTCAGCACATGGTGTTCCATCGTGGTGACCGCGCCCGCCACACGGTCGAGCGAGGCGAGTACCGGCTCGTGCAGGTAGCTCCGCACCAACTGGTCGACGTTGCGGTCGAGCGTGGCCGAGAACAGCAGCCGCTGCCCGTCCGGGCGGACCTGGTCCAGGACTTCCGAGACCTGCGGCAGGAACCCCAGGTCGCACATCTGGTCCGCTTCGTCCAGCACCGTGATCCGCACCTCATTCAGGTGACAGTGCCGTCTCGACACCAGGTCGGCCAGCCGCCCCGGCGTCGCGACGACCACCTCGACGCCGGTCCGCAGCAGCGCCGACTGCCGGTTCATCGACAGCCCGCCGACCACCGTTGCCATGCGCACGTTCAGCGCCTGTGCGTACGGGGCCAGGGCGTCGCTCACCTGCTGCGCGAGTTCCCGGGTCGGCACCAGGACCAGGGCGAGCGGCCGCTTCGACTCGGCTCGCACGCCTGCCGTACGGACCAGCAGCGCAAGCCCGAAGGCAAGCGTCTTGCCGGACCCGGTCCGGGCGCGACCGAGGACGTCGCGGCCGGCCAGCGCGTTGGGGAGGGTCGCCGCCTGGATCGGGAAAGGTTCCCTCACCCCGAGGCCGGTCATCGTCTCCGTCAGCACGGGCGGCAGCCCGAGTGCGTCGAAGGACTCGGCCGGCGGCAGGCCCGGGGCCGTCGTCTCCGGCGTCGCGAGTTCACCCTCCGGAGCTGTCGCCCACTGAGGCTTTCCGGCACGGGACCCGGCGACCGGCGGCTTGGCGTTCATGGGCAACCTTCCTCACTCTGGCGCCCGGAACGCACCGGGGCCCGTACCCCTCGGTACGGGCCCCGGCGGTGTCGAAGCGTGCCTGCAGTTTACCAGCGGGTGCCGAGGCGCCGGGGCGGCCTCCCGTGGCCGGCCGCCTCTGCCGCCGTGGGGCACCAGGGCCACGGTCATCGCCCAGCGCGGCCCCTTTGCGCTCGACCAGTGTGAGTGGCGTTGCGCTCGACCAGTGTGGGCGGGCGCGACGTCGAGGCTCAGGCGCGGCCCGCCGCCTTCTGGCTCCTGCGGGACAGCGAGTCGACGACCACGGCGGCCAGCAGGACCGCACCCGTGATCATGAACTGGACGGCGTTGCTGACGCCCATGATGTTCATGCCGGACTGGATCGACCCGATCACCAGGGCACCGAGCAGTGCCGACCAGACCGAACCACGCCCGCCGAACAGACTCGTGCCGCCGATGACGGCCGCGGCGATCACGTTCATGAGGAGGTTGCCGCCGCCCGAGGTCTGGCTCGCGGACTGGATCTGTCCGGCCAGGAAGATACCGCCGACCGCTGCCATCGCGCCGGCGATCGAGAAGACGGTCATACGGATCATCGACACGCTGATACCGGCACGGCGCGCACCCTCGATGTTGCCGCCGACGGCGAAGATCTGCCGGCCGTACGTGGTGCGGCGCAGGACGAAGTCCAGGACCACGAGGAGGATCAGGAAGATCAGGAGCGCCAGCGGAAGGCCCTGGTACTGGTTGAGGATGTAGGCCGTGGTGAACGCGATGGCAGCCAGGACCACCGTACGCAGCACGATCTCGGCGACCGGCCGGAACGGCACTCCGGCGGCCCGGCGGCGCCCGGCGTCCATGAGGGACGACGCGAGAAACAGCCCGACTCCCACGGCAGCTGTCACGTAACCGGCCGCCGGACTGCTGAAGACGGTCGAGTAGAGCTTGGCGACGATGCTCTCGCTGGGGATGTTGACCGTGCCGCTGGCCCCCAGCACCTGCAGCATCAGCCCGTTCCAGGCAAGGTTGCCCGCGAGGGTGACCACGAAGGCCGGCACACCGACCCGGGCGAAGAAGAAGCCCTGGATGAGTCCGACGGCCGCTCCGCCCCCCACGGCGAGCAGGAGCGCCAGCCACTCGTTCATGCCGTTCAGCACGTTGAGCACCGCGAAGATGGCGGCGCAGAGGCCGCTCACCGAGCCGACGGAGAGGTCGATCTCGCCGAGCAGCAGGACGAAGACGATCCCGACGGCGATCATGCCGGTGCCGACGATCTGCTGGCTGAGGTCGGAGAGGTTCTGCGCCGAGAGGAACGTGCTGTTCAGGCTGCCGAAGACCGTCCAGATGATGATCACGGCGATGACGACGGGAATCGAGCCCAGCTCGCCGCTCCGCAGCCTGCGCCGGAACTCCCCGAGATACCCCTTGACGCCCTCCTCACGGACGAGCAGCCGGGTGTCGACGGCGGGCATGGCGTCGCGCGCCGGTTCCTGCCCCGCGGAGTCGTCCGGGCCTCTGTCGCGCCTCATGACTCCTCCTCCCGCTTTCGGGCCTCGCGGCGGGTGACAGCGCTGTCGGTGGCACCGGTGATGGCCGAGATGATCTCTTCGGTGGTGGTGGTGCGCCGGTCGAAGAAGCCGTTGTTCCGGCCGAGGCGCATGACGGCGATCCGGTCGGCGACCGCCATCACGTCCACCATGTTGTGGCTGATCAGGATCGTCCCGAGGCCACGTTCACGGAGCCGCTCGACGAGGTCGAGGACCTGGGCGGTCTGCTCCACTCCCAGGGCGGCCGTGGGCTCGTCCAGGATGACGACTTTTGGTTCGCCGATCAGCGAGCGGGCGATCGCGACCGTCTGGCGCTGACCGCCGGAGAGGGAGGCGACGGGGATACGGACGCTGGGAATGCGGATGGACAGCGTGTCGAGCAGTTCGCGCGAGCGCTTGTCCATGCGGACCTCGTCGAGCACACCGAACCGGGTGATCTCACGGCCGAGGAACAGATTGCCGACCACGTCGAGGTTGTCGCAGAGCGCCAGGTCCTGGTAGACGGTGGCGATCCCGAGGTTCTGGGCGTCGTGGGGACGGTTGACGGTGACCCGGCGACCCTCCCACTCGATGACGCCCTCGTCCGGCGGGTTCACCCCGGCGATCGCCTTGACCGCGGTGGATTTGCCGGCGCCGTTGTCGCCGACCAGGGCGACGACCTCACCGGGATGGACGTCCAGGTCGAACTTCGAAAGCGCCTGGACCGCACCGAACCGTTTGGAGATGCCCCGCAGTGTGAGCACAGGTGCTTCCAGCAATGGAACCGCCTCTTCCGCTCGCCCGCTCGCGCGGGCCGCGCCTCTCCCCCGCCTCAGCCGCTTCGCGGTTACTGGAGTCCTGCCTCCTTGCAGGCGTCGGCGTAGGTGGGAGTGCAGATCTCCTTGACCGTGTACAGGCCGTCCTTGACGACGGTGTCCTTGATGTTGTCCTTGTTGACCACGACCGGGGTCAGCAGGGTGGACGGAACCTTCTCGCCGCTGCCGCTGGTGACGGTGGTGCGGGTCAGGGAGGAGGGGATCTCCTTGCCCTCGGCGAGGTTGACCGCCATCGTGGCGGCGGCATCGGCCTCCGGCTTGTACGGCTTCTCGACCGTGATCGTCTGCGTCCCGAGAAGGATCCGCTGGATCGCGTCGAGCTGGGCGTCCTGGCCGGTCAGCGGCACGTTCATGCCGGCGGACTTCAGGGCGGTGGCGATGCCGGCGGCCAGTCCGTCGTTGGCGGAGTAGACGCCGACGATGTTGCCCTTGCCCAGTGCGCTGATGGCACCCGACATCTGCTGGTTGGCGTTGTTCGGGTCCCAGTTCGGGGTGTCGTACTCCTTGCCGATCTTCACCTTGCCGTCGAGGACGGAGTGCGCGCCTTCCTTGAACTCGGCGGCGTTCGGGTCGGTCGGGGAACCGTTGTGCATCACGATCTGCCCGCTCCCGGCCTTGTCACCGAGCGCGTCCAGCAGGGCCTTGCCCTGCAGTTCGCCGACCTTGCGGTTGTCGTACGAGACGTAGGCGTCGACGGGGCCCTGGGCGAGACGGTCGTATGCCACGACCTTCACGCCGGCGTCGCGTGCCTTCTGCACCGAGGACTGGATCGACTTCGCGTCCACGGCATCCAGGATGAGCACTTGATCACCCTTGGCCAGGGCGGTGTTGACCTGCTGCTGCTGCGTGCTGGCGCTCTCGGCCGCGTTGTAGTAGTCGATCTGGGCCCCGGGCGCCAGCTCCTTGATCTTCTGTTCGATGTACGGTCGGTCGAACTTCTCGTACCGCGTGGTCTTGCTCTCCGGCAGCAACAGTCCGATCTTCACCTCTTGCGCCGCCGCGGGCGCCGCATCAGGTGCTGCCGCACCGGTCGTCGCCACGGCACCCAGCGACAGGGCCGCCGCTCCGGCCAGGGCTATCGCGCCCCGCAATGTACGGGTCATGAGAGGCTCCTTTCGCGCGACGCCTCCCCTTCGCCGGCTGACGCGGCAACGAGGGACGCGCAAATGACCTATATATCGACATTAGCGGGAAGCGGGAGAGCGGCAAGCGGGTGAAGCGACCCCGCCCCGCGCGCGGCTCCTGCCAGGTCCTCGCCCTCACTCGAAGCTGTCACGCGCCAGGCGAAGCGCCAGCTCCTGGAGGATCAGTTCGGTTCCCGGCTCGGCGACCGCCCGGTCGTAGGCGTCGGCGAGGGTCCCGAAGGCGAGGATGAAGCCGTTGACCAGTGCGCTCAGCGGCTCGGAGAGCTGGCCGAGCACCGCCAGGGTGACTTCTTCCGTGCTCGCCCCCGCCGGCACGGCGAACTGCCCGGGAGTCACCTCGCCGAGCAGGTCCGACACAAGGCCCTCGTCGACCCCGCCCCGCAGGGCGGTCAGCGCTGCGATGGCCTTGAGCTTGATCTCGTTCTCCGTCACGCACCGAGCCTAGAAGCCGGCGGGGGCGCGATGCCGCATTGCGCCCCGCCCGGTCACCGCTGTCCTGTTCCGGCCCGGTCCGGCGCCCTCCCGAGGGGTACGCGCTCGCCAGCAGGTACGCGCGTGGCCGTCAGCCTCGTCGGCGTACAGCGGCCGGAGGGATTCCGTTGTTACGCCAACCCGTCGGACAGGTGTGACGGCATTGATCACGCGCCGTCGGTTTGCTGGGTACCCTCCGGTAGCGTCAGGGTATGAGTCATCCCCATCCAGAGCTGAAAACTGCCCCGCCGTTGCCCAAGGGAGGGCTCAGGGTCGTCGCCCTGGGCGGCCTGGGTGAGATCGGCCGCAACATGACGGTCTTCGAGCACGCGGGCAAATTGCTGATCGTCGACTGCGGCGTGCTGTTCCCCGAGGAGAGCCAGCCCGGGGTCGATGTCATCCTGCCGGACTTCACCTCGATCCGGGACCGCCTGGACGACATCGTGGCTGTCGTGCTGACCCACGGCCACGAGGACCACATCGGCGGCGTGCCCTACCTGCTGCGTGAGCGGGCGGACATTCCCGTCGTCGGCTCGAAGCTGACGCTGGCGTTCCTGGAGGCCAAGCTCAAGGAGCACGGCATCAGGCCGCGTACGGTCCGGGTGCGCGAAGGCGACCGACGGAGCTTCGGGCCCTTCGACTGCGAGTTCATCGCGGTCAACCACTCCATCCCCGACGGACTCGCGGTCGCGATCCGTACCGGCGCGGGCATGGTCCTGCACACCGGTGACTTCAAGATGGACCAGTTCCCGCTGGACGACCGCATCACCGATCTGCGCGCCTTCGCCCGGCTCGGCGAGGAAGGGGTCGACCTGTTCCTCACCGACTCGACCAACGCCGAGGTGCCGGGCTTCACCACATCCGAGCGCGAGCTGAACCCCGCGATCGAACAGGTCCTGCGCACCGCGCCACGCCGGGTCATCGTCTCCAGTTTCGCCAGCCATGTGCACCGGATCCAGCAGGTACTGGACGCCGCTCACCAGCACGGACGCAAGGTCGCCTTCGTGGGCAGGTCGATGGTCCGGAACATGGGCATCGCCCGGGAACTGGGCTATCTCAAGATTCCCTCCGGTCTGGTGGTCAGCACCAAGGAACTCGAGAAGCTGCCGGACCACAAGATCACCCTCATCTGCACCGGCTCGCAGGGCGAACCGATGGCCGCTCTCTCCCGCATGGCCAACCGCGACCACATGATCCGCATCGGCAAGGGCGACACCGTCCTGCTCGCCAGCTCCCTGATCCCGGGCAATGAGAACGCGATCTACCGGGTGATCAACGGACTGACCCGGTGGGGCGCCAATGTCGTGCACAAGGGCAACGCGAAGGTGCATGTCTCCGGACACGCCAGCGCCGGAGAGCTCGTCTACTGCTACAACATCGTCAAGCCCCGCCATGTCATGCCGGTGCACGGCGAGTGGCGCCATCTGCGCGCCAACGGTGACCTGGCCATCCGTACCGGCGTCGACCCCGACCGGGTCATCCTCGCCGAGGACGGGGTCGTCGTCGACCTCGTCAAGGGACGTGCTTCGATCACCGGCAAGGTACCCGCCGGCAACGTCTACGTGGACGGCATGACCGTCGGCGGCGCCACCGAAGCCTCCCTGAAGGATCGTGTCACCCTCGCCGAGGAAGGCGTCGTCACCGTGGTGGCGATCGTCGACTCCGGCACGGGCGCCCTCGCGGAGCCCCCGGACTTCCTGGCCCGGGGCTTCGTCCACGACGACACGACCTTCGAGCCGGTCATCCCCGTGATCGAGAAGACCCTGGCCAAGGCCGCCGAGGAGGGCGTCGGGGACGCGCACCAGCTGGAACAGCTCATCGCCCGCGCCGTCGCAGCCTGGGCATTTCGTACCCACCGTCGCAAGCCGCTCATCATCCCCGTCGTCATCGACGCCTGACCGGCCGCAAGAGGAGAACCGAAAGGTGAACGGATGAGCGTGCGTTTCCAGGAGATCGACTGGCGCCCGACACCCATGGGTGACATCAGCCTGCGACGTCGCCGGGACCCGGCGTCGGGCGTCGATGTGCACGAGGTGAAGCTCGGTGACGAGTTCCTCATGTCCAGCCTCTTCACGGCGGGCGAGATCGCGCTCACCCGGCTCGGTCTGGCCGGGGCGACGGGTGGCGAACTGGACGTCGCGGTGGGCGGGCTCGGCCTCGGATACACCGCCAGGGCGGCCCTGGACGACCCGCGCGTGCGATCGCTCGTCGTGGTCGACGCCCTCGCCGAGGTGATCGAGTGGCACGAGCGGGGACTGGTACCACTGGGCAGTGGCCTGGTGTCCGACCCCCGCTGCCGCCTGGTCCACGGCGACTTCTTCGCACTGGTCGCAGACTCCTGCCTCGATCCGCAGGAGCCGGACCGCCGCTTCGACGCGATCCTGCTGGACGTGGACCACTCGCCGCGCCATGTGCTGCATCCCCGGCACGCGGCGCTCTACCGCCCTGCCGGACTGCGGGCCCTGGCCGGCTGCCTCCACCCCGGCGGCGTCTTCGCCCTGTGGTCGAACGACCCGCCGGACGAGGAGTTCGTCTCCGCGCTCGGGGACGTCTTCACCGGAGCCGAAGCCCATGTCGTGGAGTTCGACAACACGCTGCAGGGCGGGACCGCGACCAACACCGTCTACGTGGCGGCAAAGGGCCGGGCATGACGTAGGGCTTCGCCCTCAACCCGGGCTCGACGTGGGAACGCGGCACCACCTCCGCCCCATGCGAGGTGCGTCGGCCAACCAGAACGCTGGTTGGCCGACGCCCACGTACCGCGGCGAGTGGGGCGTCGTGTTCGGCACGATCGTGCGCCGCGATCTCGCCCAGGTCGCCGCAGCCGAGGCAGTCCGCGAACCGCGACCGCCCGGGTACGACTCTTTGTGCTGCGCCCGTTCCCGCGGCCCGCACAGCGCTAGCGTTGGGTCCCATGATCGTATGGCTCAACGGCACCCACGGCGCAGGCAAGACGACGACCAGTGCACTCGTGCAGCAACTGATCCCGGATTCACGGGTGTTCGACGCCGAGAAGGTCGGCGAGACACTCATGGACATCACGCCGGGGCTGCCAGGGACGGACAACTTCCAGCACTGGCCGCCGTGGCGGCCGCTCGTGGTCGAGACCGCCCGCCGCGTACTCGACTACACCGGCGGCACTCTGGTGATGCCCATGACTGTCCTGGTCGAGCAGTACTGGCGCGAGATCAGCGCGGGCCTCGCCCAACATGCCATTCCGGTACGGCACTTCGTCCTCCACGCCGACCAGGACACCCTCCGCGGGCGCATCGAGGGGGACACCTTCCTCGGTCCCTCCCCCTTCCGTCTCAAATACCTCGAGCCCTACGCCGAGGCAGCCCGCACGTGGCTGCACGACGAGGCCGAGGTCGTCGACACCACACACCTCACGCCCGCCCAGGCCGCCCTGCGGATCGCAGAGGCCGTCAAGAGTTGAGGGTCCGCCCGACGAGCGTCGAGAACGCTCGTGCTCAATACACCTGGGGCCTGGCGGCGGGGAAGGAATTCGAGCCACCCTTCGCGAGCTCGGACCCGCCTGCCCGCCCGGCGGCATGGCCTTCTCGGCCAATGTGGTCTCAAGCGGCGCACGAGGCAGATGAGTTGTGGGTAAGTTCAATGGGAGTGTGATCGACGCAGGCAAGCGGGGAGAGGCTGCATGGCAACGGCACCGCCGGCTCGCTGGCACAGGCTGGCCGTGCTCGCGGCCCTGATGCTGGCCGCGTTCACTTTCAACACCACGGAGAACCTGCCGATCGGGCTGCTCAAGCTCATCTCGGCCGACGTGCAGGTGTCACTCTCGGCGGTGGGCTATCTGGTCACCGCCTACGGGCTGACCGTCGCCCTGGTGTCCCTGCCCCTCGCGCACGCCACCCGGTCCATGCCGCGCCGCCATGTGCTCACCGTGCTGCTGGGCGCGCTCGTCCTGTCCAGCCTGATCTCGGCGCTGGGTTCCAGCTACTGGCTGCTGATGGCCGCCCGGCTGGTGACCGCGCTCGCCCAGGCGCTGTTCTGGGCGGTGATGGGGCCGGTGGCGGTCGGCATGTTCCCACCGGCTGTCCGGGGGCGGGTGATCGGGGTGCTGTCCGTGGCGGGTTCGCTGGCCCTGGTGCTGGGTGTCCCGCTCGGTACGTGGCTGGGCCAGCAGAGCGCGTGGCAGGTCCCGCTCGTCGTGCTGGCCGGGCTGGGGCTGGTCTCCCTCGTCACGATCGCTGTTCTGCTCCCGACGTCCCGTCCGGAGGAGGGGCACGCGGCCTACGGTTCGGCACCCGACAAGCGGCGGTTCAGGATCGTGCTGGTGACCACCGCCCTGTCCGTCACGGGCGCGTTCGCCGGCTATACGTACCTCGTGAAGTTCCTGGGTGACGTGAGCGGTTTCTCCGACACCTCCGTCAGTGCTCTGCTGATGGTCTCCGGCATCGCGGGCGTGGTCGGTGTGGCGATCGTGGGGCCGCTCCTGGACCGCTGCCCGCGCGGCACGCTGGCCGTTCCGGTGGCCACCCAGGCGGCCGGCATGCTGGGCCTGTACGCGTTCGGTACCGCCCAGACCGGAGCCGTCGCGTGCCTGGCGCTGCTGGGCGGCTCGCTCGGCCCGGTGTTCATGGCCACGCAGAACCAGATGCTGCGCTTCGCTCCCGGCCGTACCGAAATCGCCCTGGCGGCCAACTCCGGTGCCTACAACGCCGGGGTCGCGGGCGGGGCGCTGCTCGGCGGCCTCATCCTGCCCGCCTGGGACGTGCGGGCCACGTTCCTGGTGGGCGGGCTGCTGACCGTCGCCGCGTTCGCGGCACTGCTCACCGAGCGGATGCTGCCGCCCGTGGAGCAGGCCCGTCCGGCCGAATCCGGCCGGACGGTGGACAGCAGCCCCGCCGAGCACCGCTGATACCGACGGGCGGCGCCCCGTCGGGCCCTCTCACCAGGCGTACGCCTCCGGGGCGGGCCCGCCGGGTCCGGGGAAGAGCGCGTCGAGCTCCTTGAGCTGGCTCCTCTCCAGGGAGATCTTCAGCGCTGCGAGGCCCTGGTCGAGCTGCTCGGCCACGCGTGGCCCCAGGATCGGCGCGGTGACCCCCGGCTGGTGCAACAGCCAGGCCAGGGCCACTTGGGCGGGCGGCAGACCGAGGTCGGCGCACCACTTCTCGTACGCCGCGATCCGCTCGCGGTGCCGCTCCAGCTGCTTGCCCGATCTGGGCTCCGCCGCGCGGCCGTCAGCAGTGCCGCGGCGCACCGCTCCGCCCAGCAGACCGCCGTGCAGCGGGCTGTACGGGAGCAGGCCGATGCCGTAGTCGCGGCAGGCGGGAAGCACTTCCAGCTCGACGGTGCGCTCCAGGAGGTTGTAGACGGACTGCTCGCTGACCGGGCCGGGTGTGTTGAGGTGACGGGCATGCTCCTGTGCCCTGGTCAG
Source organism: Streptomyces sp. NPDC058620 (assembly GCF_042717135.1). Taxonomy (NCBI): domain Bacteria; kingdom Bacillati; phylum Actinomycetota; class Actinomycetes; order Kitasatosporales; family Streptomycetaceae; genus Streptomyces; species Streptomyces sp. NPDC058620. The sequence continues at coordinate 68,782 of NZ_JBHXQO010000001.1, read as the reverse complement.
GTGCCATCCGGCGAAGTTGGAGGTGCCGACGTAGGTGACCTTTCCCTGGGCGACCAGCAGGTCCAGTGCCTGCCAGGTCTCCTCCCACGGTGTGGTCCGGTCGATGTGGTGCACCTGCAGCAGGTCGATGTGGTCGGTCCGGAGCCGGCGCAGCGAGTCCTCGCACGCCTTCCTGACGTGGAAGGCGGACAGCCGGCCGGAGTTGGGCTTGAGGCCCATCATTCCGTAGACCTTGGTGGCCAGAACGATCTGGTCGCGACGTGCCCGATCCTCGGTGAGCCAGTTGCCGATGATCTGCTCGGTGATCCCCTCGCCCATCTGCGCGCCGTAGGTGTTGGCGGTGTCGAAGAGGTTCACGCCCTTCTCCAGGGCCAGGTTCATGATGGAGTGCGCCTCGGGCTCCGGTGTGTGGGGGCCGAAGTTCATGGTGCCCAGACCGAGGCGTCCGACGACCAGCCCCGAGCGTCCCAAGTTGGCGTACTTCATGATGCGGGTGCCTCCACCTCGTGACGGGAGCCCGGGGACCGGGCGGATTGAATGGATCGGACGGACCGGACGGCGCTCAGCCGGTGTTCCAGATCTGCGACCAAGGGGCCCGGCGACCGCTGGACGAAGTAGTGGTCGCCGGGCATCCGTACGACTGCCGCCCGCCCCGTGGTGTGTTGCTTCCAGGCGAGTGCGGGCACGTCGTCCTGGTCCCCGTAGTAGGAGACGATGTCGCAGGACAGGGGTGCGGCGGGCGGCAGGTGGCCGTCGTACAGCTCCAAGTCGGCCCGCAGGATCGGGGTGGTGAGCTCGATGATCTCCTCCAGCAGCGCCGGGTCGGCCGGGCCCAGGGACGTACTGAACGCCCGGGTGGTGCGCTCCAGTTCGGCGGGGCCGAGCCGACTGTGGTCCTGGGGTGTGCTCGGGTGCGGAGGGGAACAGCCCGCCACGCACAGCAGGTCGGGCTCGACCAGAGCGGCGACGTCCAGGGCGAGCAGAGAACCCAGACTGTGGCCGAGGTAGACCAGGGGGCGGCCGGTGCCGCCCAGGCAGGACCGCACGGCTGCGGCCACCTCCTGCGCGGCCGTTGCCGTGTCGGTGTGCGGGTGCTCCACGAAGCGCTGTCCACGCCCGGGGAGGCACACGGCGGAAAGCCTCCAAGCCGCCGGTATCCGCCGTGCCCACGGCAGAAAGACCGACGGTCCGCCACCACCGAACGGCATGACCACGATGTCCGCTTCCGCGTCCGCCGGGTCGGTCAGCGTCGTCAGGACCGGGAACGAGGCGTGCTTCGTCATTGCCGCTCCCCGTCCGGCAGACCGTCGCTGTGGAGGGACGCGGGACGCATGTCGGTCCAGGTGCGCTCCACGTGTTCCAGGGTGGCCGCGCGGCTGTCCGGGCCGAACACGGCGTGCCAGCCCGCCGGCACCTCGGCGGACGCAGGCCAAAGCGAGTGCTGGCCCTCGTGGTTGACCAGGGCGAGGAACGATCCCGTCGGGTCCTCGAAGGGGTTCGGCACGGTTCTGCCTCCTTGTCTCCCGGGGTCGGGAATGGCGCGTCTGTGTCTCTGTGCGTCTACGCCTCCGCGTGCAGGCGCGCGGCGAGTGAGGCCACGGTGGGCGCTTCGAAGAGGGCCCGGACGCGGATGCTCGCATCGAGGTCGGCCCGTATGCGAGCGACCAGTTCGGTGGCGAGCAGGGAGTGCCCGCCGAGGTCGAAGAAGCTGTCGTCGATGCTGACCCGCGGCACCCCGAGAACCTGCTCGAACAGGTCGCACAGTGCCTTCTCGTCCGGCGTGCGCGGGGCCCGCCCCGCCCCGTGTCCCGCGGTGTCCGGTGCGGGCAGGGCGCGGCGGTCGAGTTTGCCGTTCGTGTTCAGGGGCAGCCGGTCCAGCTCGACGAACGCGGCGGGGAGCATGTATGCGGGCACGGTCCGCTCCAGGTACGTGCGCAGTTCCTCCTGCTGGGGCGCCGAGCGGAGAGCTACCGCGTCCCGCGTGCCGCGGCTCGGCACGTAGTACGCGACCAGCTTCCTGTCGCCCGGCCGGTCCTCCCGTACGGTCACGGCCGCTTGGCCGACGCCGGGGTGGCCGGTCAGGGCGGCCGCCACCTCATCCGGTTCAATACGGAATCCACGGATCTTGACCTGGTCGTCCGTCCGTCCGATGAACTCCAGGCAGCCGTCCCGGTGGCGGCGGACCAGATCGCCGGTGCGGTACATCCGCTCTCCCGGGCCGCCGAAGGGATCGGCGACGAAGCGCTCCGCGGTCAGCACGGGGCGGCCGAGGTATCCGTGTGCAAGTCCGGCGCCCGCGATGTACAAATCACCTGCCACACCGGGCGGAACGGGCTGGAGGTGCCGGTTCAGCACATGGACGCGAGTGTTGTCGAGGGGGCGGCCGATGGGCGGAGTGCGGTGGCCGCAGTCCTCGCCCAGCCAGGCCGTGGCGTAGACGGTCGTTTCCGTCGGCCCGTAGATGTTGGCGATTCGGGCGCCGGGGACGGCGGTCCGCAGTTCCGCGACGACATGGGCGGGCAGAGCCTCGCCTGCCAGTACGACGGTCTCCGCCTTGAGGTCCACGTCGTGGTGTCCGACGAGGTTGGACACGGCCGAGGGCACTGCGCTGATCAGACTGCCCGTCCAACGTCCTGCCGGGCGTTCCGCCACCGCCAGCACATCACGGACGATCTCGATGCTGCCGCCGCACAGCAGGGGGCACAGGATCTCGAAGACGGAGACGTCGAAGGTCAGGGAGGTGGCGGCCAGGACATGGGAGAGCCCCTCTCGCCCGAAGGTGCCGCGGGCCCAGAGCGCGAGGTTCACGGCAGCGGAGTGCGGGACCGCTACGCCCTTGGGGCGGCCGCTCGTCCCGGATGTGTAGATCACGTACGCGGTGTTGCCCGGGAGCGGTGCCTGCGGCCGGTCGTGGCCGGCGAGGCGGTCGTCGGCCAGGCCGTCATCGGCCGGGCCGTCGACGCGGAGCACGGGAAGGCCGTCGGGAAGCAGTGCGGAGGTCTCGTCCGTGGCGACCGCGCAGACCGGGGTCGCGTCGTCCAGGACCAGGGCGATGCGCCCTGCGGGGTGGCGCGGGTCCAGGGGAAGGTAGGCGGCGCCGGTCTTCAGTACGGCCAGTACGGCCACCACCATGTCAGCCGACCGGGGCAGGGCCAGGGCCACGAGCCGCTCGGGTCCCGCTCCGGCGGCGCTCAGCCGCCTGGCGAGCCGGTCGGCACCGGCGTCCAGCCGGGCGTAGGTGAGACGGTCGCCGTCGCAGATCACGGCCGTCGCGTCCGGGGTGCGGACGACCTGGTCATGGAAGAGGGCGGGCAGGGTGGTGGCGGGCCGGGGGCGGTCGGTGCGCGTGCGTTCCGCCAGCAGCTGGTGGTGCTCCTCGGGGGTCAGGACGTCCAGGGCCTCGACGGGCGTGTCCGGAGCGGCCACCGCCCTGGTGAGCAGGAGGGTCAGCCGGGCGACCAGGCCGAGGACGGTGTCCCGGTCGAACAGGTCGGTGCTGTACTCGAGGAATCCGGTCAGCCCATCCGGTTCGCCGTCCGCCGTCTGCTGCTCGGTGAGGTTGAGCAGCAGGTCGAAGCGGGCTGCCCCGGGGTGCAGGAGCTCGCTGTCGATCTGCAGCCCGGGGGTGGTCCAGCGGGGTTCGGGAGCGTTCTGCAGGGCCAGGGACACCTGGAAGAGCGGATGGCGGCCGATGGCGCGGGCCGGGTTGAGGTCCTCGACGAGGTACTCGAAGGGCACGTCCTGGTGTGCGTACGCGCCCAGCGCGGTGTCGCGTGTGCGGTGGAGCAGTTCCCGGAAGCTCGGGGAGCCAGAGGTGTCCGTCCGCAGGACGAGGGTGTTGACGAAGAATCCGACGGACCGGTCCAGGGCCTGGTCGGTGCGTCCGGCGACGGGTGAGCCGATGGGTATGTCGTGTCCCGCGCCCATCCGGGTCAACAGGGCGGCCAGGGCGGCCTGCAGCGCCATGAAGAGGCTGGTGCCGCTGTGGTGGGCCTGGTCGGCCAGGGCGCGGTGGAGTTCCGCGTCCCAGGCGACCGGCACCGTCGCGCCCCGGTACGTGGGGTCCGCGGGGCGCGGGCGGTCCGAAGGGAGGTCCAGTTCCGCGGGCAGACCGCTGAGCTCTTGCCGCCAGTAGGCGAGTTGGCGGGCCAGCCGGCCTGCCGGGTCGCCGGGGTCGCCGAGCAGGTCACGCTGCCACAGCGTGTAGTCGGCGTACTGCACGGGCGGCCCGGGCCGTTCGTCGGCATGGGCGTCGTCGGCCTGGGCGTCGGCGGGTGTCCCGGCCGGGACGGGGGGCGTGGCAGCGGCCTCGGGCACGGCCCCGGCGTGGACCTCGTATGCCGCCATCAGGTCCTCGGCCAACGGGGCGAAGGACCAGCCGTCGCAGGCGATGTGATGGATCAGGAGCAGCAGTACGTGCCGGTGCGGGCCGAGGGAGAAGAGGTGGGCGCGCAGCGGCATGCCACCAGCGAGGTCGAAGGGCTGGTCGATCGCCTCGTCGAGGGCGGTGGTCAGCGCGTCGTCGGTGACGCGCCGTACGGGCATGGCCGCGGGGGCGTCCGCCGGGTCGAGGATCCGCTGGCAGGGCTCGCCGTCCTGGTCGGGGAAGACCGTGCGCAGGACTTCGTGGCGGGCGATGAGGTCCTGGAGGGCTGCGCGGAGCGCGCCGGTGTCCAGTTCGCCGGTCAGCCGGAGCAGCCAGGGCACGTGGTACGCCCGGCTCTGTCCTTCCAGGTGGTGCAGGAACCACAGGCGGCGCTGGGCGAAGGACAGCGGCAGCGTGCTGGGGCGGTCGGCCTGCCGCAGCGCGGGACGGGCGTCGGTGTCGAACCCGCGGTCCTGGATCCGGTCGGCCAGCTGGGCGACGGTGGGGCTGTCGAAGAGTGCGCGGATGGGGAGTTCGGTGCCCCGCGCGGCACGTACCCGCGCCACGAGGCGGGTGGCCAGCAGGGAGTGACCACCGAGGGCGAAGAAGTCGTCGTCGATGCCGACGTCCGCGACGCCGAGTATCTCGCCGAACAGCTCGCACAGCTCGCGTTCGAGGTCTGTGCGCGCGGGGCGGCCGGAGCCGGCCTCGACGGCCGGGGCGGGCAGCGCCGCCCGGTCGAGCTTGCCGTTGACCGTCAGGGGCAGCCGCTCCAGGAGCACGATCGCCGTCGGCACCATGTAGTCGGGCAGCCGTTCGCGCAGGTACGCGCGCAGTGCGGCGGTCAGTCGCCTGCCGTGGCGCGCCGCTGCCGGAGTGGTGGCGTACGCGGCCGGTGCGCCCAGGTCGTCGGCGGGCTCGTACGCCTGCGGGGTGGCGCCGGCACGGGAGAAGAGGACGTCGACCGCGTCCACGTCCGTCGGCGACGGTGCGACCGCCACCTGGTAGCCGAGTTCCGCACCGAGTGCGTACAGCTCGTCGGGCTCGACCCCGTGCGGTGCGGCTGACAGGAGGTTCAGTGCCTCGGCCGGGGTCGCTCCCTCGTCGAGGGCCCGGGCGGCCGCGGCCTCCTGGGTCGTTCGCCGGTTGGGGATCGCGGACATCCGCAGGTTCGCGGGGCGGTGCTCGCGCAGGTACTTCGTGAGGGCGGCCGGGGTGTCCTCGATGTCGGGCCTACGCATCCGGAGGGTCGCGTCGTGCGGGCCGGGTAGGGGCGGTGTCGTCGTCTTGTGCAGCACGGCGTCGTAGCGGTAGCGGGTCATCTCGTTGTGGTGGCGGCCGCGGCGCACCTGTATGTCGACCGCGCCGACCGACGGCTGCCGACGGGCGAAGGCGTGGAAGTAGTCGGGCGCCAGAAGCAGTTCCTCCTCCAGCGTCAGGGCGCGTTCCACGGCCAGGCGCAGCCTGGCCGTGTCGTCGTCCGCAGCGGCGCGGTGCAGCTCCACGGCGGTGGTGAAGCAGCGCAGGGAGCGCGCGTCACGAACGTCGCCGACGAAGAGGGCCCCGCCGGGTGCGAGCAGCGCGAGGGCCTGCGTCAGCACGTCGTGGAGATAGCCGGAGTCCGGGAAGTACTGCAGGACGGAGTTGAGGACGACGACGTCGAAGTGGCCGGCGGGCAGCTCACCGACGGTGTCGGCCGCCCGACGGCTCAGCCGGATCCGCGGGGCCAGGGCGGGCCGCGCCGCCACTTCGCGGCGCAACAGGTCCACGGCTTGCTGGGAGACGTCTGTGCCCCAGTACTCCTGGCAGCCGGGAGCCAGCCGCGACAGCAGCAGGCCGGTGCCGACGCCGATCTCCAGGACGCGCTCGGGGTGCAGGGCACGAATGCGGCGGACGGTTTCGTCGCGCCATTCCCGCATGTGGGGTGCGGGCAGGGACGCGCCGTCGAGGTAACTGTCGTGCCAGCCGGAGAAGTCCTCGCCGAAGGCGGGGGTAGGGGCGGAGCGCGTGCGCGCGTACTGGGAGTCGAACACCTTCGCCCAGTCGCCGACCTGCTCGGCGGCCGTGTCATCGGGTGCCTCGCCGGTCCGGGGGGCGGTGACGGCGTAGGCGGTCAGGCGCTGGTCGCCGGGGCGGTCCTCGCGGACGACGACGGCTGCCTGGCTCACGGCGGGGTGGGTGGTGAGGACCGACTCGATCTCGCCCGGCTCGATGCGGAAGCCGCGGATCTTGACCTGCTGGTCCGCGCGGCCGAGGAACTCCAGTGCGCCTTGGTCGTTCCAGCGCGCCACGTCACCGCTGCGGTACATGCGGCTGCCCGGCGGCCCGAAGGGGGCGGCGACGAAGCGTCCCGCGGTGAGGGCGGGCCGGTTCAGGTAGCAGCGTGCGACGCCGGGCCCGGCGACGTACAGCTCGCCGGGGACTCCGGCCGGTACGGGGCGCAGGGCCTCGTCGAGGACGTGGGTGGACAGGTCGGTGAGTGCGGTGCCGATCCTGCTGGCGGGCCGGCCGATGGTGTCGTCCCTGGTGAGCGCCGTGTAGGTGACGTGGACGGTGGTCTCGGTGATGCCGTACATGTTGACCAGGACCGGTGCGTCGTCGGCGTGGCGCTCGTACCAGGCGGCCAGCTTCCCGAAGTCGAGTGGCTCGCCGCCGAACACGACGGCGCGCAGGACGAGCCGGTCTCCTTGCGCTGGCCGGTCCCGGTCGGCCTGGATCAGGGGGTAGAAGGCCGACGGGGTCTGGCTGAGGACCGTGACGCGTTCCTCGGCGAGCAGGGTGAGGAAGCGGTCGGGTGTGCGGCTGATGTCGTAGGGGACGACGACCAGTCTTCCGCCGTGCAGGAGGGCACCCCACATCTCCCAGACCGACACGTCGAAGGCGTAGGAGTGGAAGAGGGTCCACACGTCCTGTTCGGTGAAGTGGAAGTGGGACGCGCTGTGGGTGAAGAGGCGGACCACGTTCCGGTGGCTGACCACGACCCCCTTGGGCCGGCCGGTGGATCCCGAGGTGTAGATGACGTACGCGGCCGTGTCCGGACCCAGGGGGGCGGTGCGGTCCACGTCGGTGGGGGCGGTCGCGTCCTGTTCCGCCAGCTCCGCGGCGGTCTGCGGGGTGGAGAGCACGAGTCGTGGCGTCGCGGCGCGCAGGTCGAGGGGGTCGAGGCTGAGCAGGAGCAGCGGGCGGGCGTCCCGCAGAATGCTCTCCAGCCGTTCCTCGGGGTGGTGCAGGTCCAGCGGGAGGTAGGCGGCGCCGGACTTGAGGACCGCGAGAATGGCCACGACGAGGTCGATCGAGCGCGGCAGGGCGAGGGCGATGAGCTGTTCGGGTCCCGCGCCGCGCCGGATCAGGACGCGTGCCAGCCGGTTGGCACGTGCGTCGAGTGCGGCGTAGTCGACGCTGTCGCTGCCGTAGTTGACCGCCGTGCGACGAGGATGGCGCAGCGCCTGAGCCTCGAACAGGTCTGTTACGGCCGTACCGTCGGCCGCGTGCCGGTGGCACGCCGGTACGCTTTCCGGTCCGGTGATTGCCATTGCTCAGTTCCTCACTTGTTCGTCCGGCGAATCCCGCGGCCGGTCGGTTCCAGGTCTCTGTTCCAGGTACGGCGGCCCGGTCTGTTCCAGGTTGCGGCGGGCGGGGTGTCCACGGTCCGTCGTGTCGTCAGCCGGCGACGTCGGCGGCCCCGTTGTGCGGTGCGGCCGACGTCTGCGGAGCGGGGCGGCTGCCGGGCGCCAGGACGCGCAGCAGGTTGTCGCACAGGAGGAGTCGTTGGTCGGTGCGGGAGACGCCGGAGAAGACGGTCGGTCCGTGCAGGATTTCGTCGGTCAGGCGTTTCAGCCCGCCGCCCATGCGGCCCAGCGGCCAGTCCGTCCCAAAGATGATCTTGTGGTTGATGCCCGCCCGGAAGAGCCGGTTGAGATGCTCCGGCCAGTCCCGGAGGGTCGGGGTGCTGGCGAACCCGCCGATGTCCAGGTACACGTTGGGCCGGTATGCCGCGAGGTAACCGCCGGTGTCCACGTGGGTCAGCCCCGCGTGCCCCAGGACGAAGTCGACCTGCGGGAAGTCGCGTGCCGCCCGGTCGGTCTTGATCGGGTCCGCGGGCTCGTAGTCCAGGCTCGCCGCCGTGGGACCGGTGTGTACGAACACGGGCAGCGACAGGGCCGCGCAGATCTCGTAGTACGGGTAGAGGTCCGGGTCGGAAGGCGAATAGCCGCATGGCGGATACAGCTTCACCCCGTCCAGGGCGTACTCGTCCACCATCTGCGCGAAGGCTCGCACCCCTTCGGGGCCGCGCCGCGGATCGACCCCGATGTAGACCCAGAAGCGATCGGGGTGGCGCTGCCGGATCTCGTGGTGGAGCCGGGCCGCCTCGGGCGGAGCCACGCTTCCGGGCATGCGCAGGCTGAAGTCCGGTACCAGCAGCACCGCCCGTGCGATCCCGGCGGCGTCCATCTCGGCGACCAGCCCGTCGGCCAGGTGGTCCTGGTGCTGGTCGGCGTAGCCGCGGGCGATGCGGGCGACCGACGGCGACGCGCCCCTCGCGGAGAGCTTGCTGTGGACGTTGCCCGCGACGTCCTCGACGAACGCCTGGGGGATGAAGCGCGTAGATGCCACATGGCAGTGGCCGTCGTAGATGGTGGTCATCCGACGCAGTGCTGCACGATGCCCCGGACGGTGACGCCGTCACTGTGGTCGAAGGTGGCGAAGTCGAAGGTCGTGTCGAACTGTTCCTCCAGGTGAGCGATCAGGCCGACGAAAGCCATGGAGTCGAGCAGACCGGTGTGGCTGAGATTGGTGTCCGCGTCGACGACGGTCTGCGTCTCCCCGGCGTTCCAGTCCTCCACCCATGCGATCAGCGACTTTTCCAGTTCCGCGCTGTCCTGCTTCATATCAGGCCACTCCTGTGCGTCGTTGCGGCGTCGTTGCGGCGTCGTGTGGTTGAGGTGGTGGGCGGTGGGGCTCTCCCGGAGCGGTTCCCGTGGACTTCCTGCGGCCGGTCAGGCGCAGGCTGTTGCCGCTCATCAGCAGTCGCCGGTCGGGCTCCCGCAGTCCGGCGACGGCGGGAGAGCCCTGGGCGAACGCGCCGACCAGGCCGCTGAGCGACTCCGTCAGCCGGTAGGAGGGCCAGCAGGTACCGAAGAGGATCTTGTGGCAGATCCCCGTGCGGAGGAGCCGGTTCAGGTGCGCCCGCCAGCCGTCCGCGGCCAGGACCGAGTGGAACTGGCTGATGTCCAGGTGCACGTTGGGCCGGTGGGCGCACAGATAGGTCGCCTCGTCGACGTGGGTGACCCCGCCGTGCCCCAGGATGAAGTCGACCTGGGGGAAGTCGCGGGCCGCCCGGTCCAGCAGGAGCGGACTGCCGTAGGAGAAGTCCAGGGGCCCCCAGCCGGGACCCGTATGGGTGAGGACGGGCAGTCCGTAGTGCGCGCAGATCTCGAAGTACGGGTCCAACCGCGCGTCACTGGGCGAGTAGCCGCACAGCGGATACAGCTTCAGCCCGGCGAAGCCGTACTCCGTCACGCAGCGTTCGAAGAGGTCGACGCCGTCCTGGCCGGCTCGCGGGTCGACGCCCCAGAAGACGTGGAAGCGGCCCGGGTGGCGACGGGCGATCCGGTCGTGCCAGGCCGCGAGTTCGGGACGGGACAGGCGGCACCGCGCCACCTGGGAGAAGTCGGGGACGACCAGGAACGCCTGGTCGACGCCCGCCTCGTCCATCTCGGCGACGAGCTTGTCGGCCTCGTCGTCCTGGTGGAGGGCGAGTACGTGGTCCAGGGTGCGCGAGGGTCGCACCCGGTGGCCGTACGAGGTCAGCCGATGGTGGACGTTGGTGGCCTGGTACTCCAAGAAGGCGCGCGGGATGGCCAGTTCGCTGCCGAGCTGTACTTGCGCGTCGATGACGAGCGGCCGGCCGGAACTCCCGGCCGCCGTGCCGTTGCCGGCAGGTCCGGCGGTCGCCGGCTCGGCCGATTCGCTCACCGGCCCCCCTCGTCCGCTACGGGGTCCGCTGCGGGCGCGGCGGAGAGCGTGCCGGCGAAGTGCTCCGCCGCACGGGCCCTGCTCAGCTTGAGATTGCCGGTCAGGAAGGCGGGGTCGGAGCGCAGCGGCCGCTCGGAGAAGACCATCGACATCACGCGCTGGTGGGCCGGGAGCGACCCGTTGACCTCCTCGACGCGCTTGCGGAGCTGCGTGCGCAGGGCGGCGTCCTTGGGGTCGGTCGGGGTGATGATCGCGCCGAGCCTGGCCGACTGCGAAGTCGGCACCACGATGATCTCGCTGAGGCCCTCGACGGAGACGAACGCACTCTCGATCTCGGCGGGGTGCACCTTGCGACCGCTGCCGAGCACGATGACGTCCTTCTTGCGGCCGATCAGGGTGAGGTACCCGTCCTCGTCCAGCCGCCCGTAATCACCGGTCAGGATGGAGCCGTCGGAACGGAAGCAGTCTTCGGGCGTCGAGCCTTCGTCGGTCTCGAAGTAGCCCCGGCTCAGCGGCGCCGGGCGGTTGATGACCACCTCCCCGTCGTCCAGGAAGGTCACCGCGTCCGGGTCTATCAGCTTGCCGACGGAGCCGAGGCGGTAGGCGTCATGGGTGTTCCAGGCGACCATGCCGGTCTCTGTCAGCCCGTACGCCTCAAGGAGTCGGACATCCTGTTTCCAGTACCCTTCGAGGGTTTCACGCCGGATCGGCGCCATCCCCGTGATCAGGAAGCGTATGCGCCCACCGAGAAAGTCGCCCAGGGTGATGTCCGCGCCGCTTGAGGAACAGAGCTGCAGCGCGGTGTCGTAGAAGACGGGTGGGCCTATCAGGAAGGTCGGCTGTTCCTTGCGAAGGGTCTGGAAGACGCGCTGGTAGGGGGCGAGCACCAGATCCGCCCCCAGCCACAGGCAGCAGTAGACCGACAGCCGCTGCTGGTAGTTGGAGAGCGGCAGGAAGATCAGGTGCCGGTCGGCGGCGGTCAGACGGAAGCTGTCGATGAAGCGGTTGATGACGTAGTCGGTGCCGCTTCCGCTGATCTGAAGTCCCTTGAGCCGGCCCGATGTGCCCGAGGAGTAGACCAGGCTGTGCACGTCCTCGCGGTCGTACACCTCAGCACTCGGCGGCGCCACGTTCTCCCCGGGGACTCCGTCGGGCCGGATCACGGTGAGTGCCGTGAGCGGTACGGAGTCGTCCGCGATCAGCAGGGCCAGGCCGTGCCGGGCGACGAACTCCGAGGGGTCGGCCACCTCCGTGGAGTCCGGGAACGCCTTGAGCAGGGCGCCGGTGGCCAGTGCCGCGAGGTCCCAGGCCAGCCAGTCGAGGCTGTTTCCCGCCTTGATCCCGATGACGTGGCCCCGCCGCACACCAGCGGCGGTCAACTGCCCGGCGCGGTCGGCTGCCAGGGCGTGCAGATCACTGTGCGTTATTTCTCGACGACTGCCCGAGACGTCGATCTCCACCACGCGGGCGTCCGTGTGGCCGCCGTACCGGTTCGTGAGGTCGTGCAGGGTCATGCTCACTTCGGGTTCGCCTTTCGTTGCCGCTGTTGCCGTCTCGTCGTTCGGGCGTTCGCAGGGCAGCCCACAGGGGGCTGCGCCCGGTTCACACGGTCTCCCGCACGGATCCGAGCGCGGACCGCAGCGCCGCGACGCACTCGGTCAGCGCCCGGCCGGCCACGAAGCCGATGCGGCCGCCGAGCAGTTCCTCGTACGAGCCGCTGTCGGTGTCCCATGTGATGCACAGGTGCAGGAGGCTGCCGCCGTCGGCGGCGGGCGTGACCGTCGCCTCGCGGCAGAGGGTGCGCCACAGCCAGCCTGCCTCTGCGCTCAGCCGGACACCCTGGGCGGTGGTCTCCGTACGGTCGGCCCAGACCACGGTGTCCGCCCCGAGCCGTCCGGCGAACTCCGCGTCGTACCCCTTCGGTCCGGTGTCGGCAGCGGCGAAGGGGTCCAGGATGCGGGGCCGGGCGTGCAGGAGTTCCAGCACCTCATGGGCCGGGTGCGGCAGTGACACGGTGCGGGTGAGCGGGGACAGTTCGCTGCCGGAGCCGTCGGCACGTCCCTCGCCGACAGCACGTAGATGCGCGTCGGCCTCCGCCAGGAGTGTGTCGAGGACCGACAGGCAGTGTTCGAGCTCGTCCATGGTGATGACCATGGGGGGTTGGACCCGCAGCACCCTCGGGTTGTACAGCGAGTACGTGGACGTGATCCCCTCTTCCAGCAGCCGCCCCAGGACGAGACCGGCCAGGGCCTGGTCGTGGAATTCCAGGCCGTGCATCATGCCCACACCACGGTGCGCGGCGACCACGCCGGGGTGCCGCTCCGCAGCCGCGGCCAGCCGCTGCCCGATGGTCCGCGCCCTTTCCCGCACTCCGTCGAGGAAAAGGGGGTCCGAGGCGATGGCGACACTCTCCAGACCCACCCGGCACGACAGCGGATTGCCGCCCAGACTCGACCCGAATGTCGAGGGCAGTTCCCGCAGCACTCCCCACACCTCCTCGGTGCCCAGCACCGCCGAGACGGGCAGCACACCGCCACCGAACGCCTTGCCCACGCACACCAGGTCGGGGACGATGCCGGACTGCTCGTAGGCGAAGAAGGTGCCGCACCGTCCGAAGGCCGTCTGCATCTCGTCGAGGATGAGGAGGGCCCCTGCCTCGGTGCACAGCCTGCGCACCTCCCGCAGGTAGTCGGGCGGCGGCACGATCACCCCGGCCTCCGCCTGTACGGGTTCCAGCAGAACCGCGCCGACCGAGTCGTCCAGCGCGGCGGCCAGCTCGGCCGTGTCACCGAAGGTCACCTGCCGGAAGTGCTCCATGAACGGGGCGAGATGCGCACGGTGTTCGGGACGGTTGGAGGCACTGAGGGTGGCGAAGGTCTTGCCGTGGAAGCAGCCGCGGGCGCTGATGACACCGGGGCGGCCCGTCGCGGCACGGGCCAGTTTCAGCGCGTTGTCGATCGTCTCCCCGCCGCCGTTGGCCAGGTACGAGTACGGCAGACGCTGCCCGGTGATCTGCGCGAGCCGCTCGGAGAGCCGTATCTGCACATCCTCGAACATGATCTTGGTGCTGTTGAGCACCCCGGTGTCGAGCTGTTCCCGTACGGCCGCGACGATCCGCGGATGGGAGTAGCCGAAGGACTGGTTGCCGTACTGGTCGAACATCGCGAGGAACGACCGTCCCTCGTCGTCGCTGACGCGGCTCCCCTCCCCCCTGTCCTGGACCTTGCAGCCCATGACGAACGCCATCTTGGCGTAGGTGGGGTGGTTGTGTGCCGCCTTCAGTTCAGCCAGCCGCTGGCGTCGAGTGCGCATATACGGCCTCCTCCGGATCGGCGGACGCGTAGGTGTCGTAGTCACCGAAGAAGTACTGCAGCAGCCGATTGCCGCGGTGTACGTCATCGCGCGCCGCCTGTGCGGCTACGGACACGTCCAGAGTCGCCACCAGGCTGAGGGGCGCGCCCTGGAAGCGTTCGTCCGCGTACTGCTCGCCGAGCGCCACGAAGCCGATGTCCTGGTAGAAGCTGCGCAGGCCGCCCGAGTCGTCGACGAAGAAGTCGCCGATGATGTGCGTCGCCCCGTGCGTACGGATGCTGTGGACCAGCGCCTGGCGCATGAGCGCCATGCCGATCTTCTGCTGGCGAAGCTTCGGCAGGGTCATCAAGTGGCCGAACTCCACCAGTCGGTTTCCCGGCCGCAGCAGGGAAAGGTCGACGGTGTCGTCGCAGGGCAGCCCCGACGGTGAGTCCGGAACGACCTTGACGGTGCCCACCGGCACGCCGTCGAGGTAACCGACGATGTATTCGGCCGTCCCGTCGAAGCGGTCGAAGGTGGCTGCCGTGTCGGCGGTGTCGGCGAGCCGGCCCTGGTCCTGCACGTAGACGGCGTCACGCAGCAGGATCACATCGGCTCGCTCGGCCTCTGTCCGGGCTATTCGATAGGTAACATCCACGACCTTCACCCCTTTTGGGATCACTTGCGGAGCAGCTTCACGAAAAAGTCGAGATATCCGCTGTGGAAATAACGGATCCGGTCTCGGACTTCGGTGTGGAGAGCGGGCAGTCGCTCGATCGGAAGATTCGGCATCAAGTGGTGCTCGACGTGGTAGTTGTTGCCGTTGGTGAACCACATGGCGATCCGGTTGGAACGTATCGTCCGTGTATTGGCGAACGGGTCCCGATCGAGGGTCTCGCACCGGTAGTGCTCGGGCAGTTCGATCACCGCGTGCACCGGAGCGGCGACGAGCAGAAGCGGCAGCAACCACACCCAGACGATGACGGCATATCCTGTCCACCAGGTCAGTGCGCCCAACCCGGCAATGACGACCGCCGCAAGAAAATGGTCCCGCCGGATCCTGCGGGATACCAGGCCGTTCTCATCGGGGAAATCCCGGCCCAGCAGCGAGCGGCCGAGATTCGCGACGAAGAACACGTAGTGGTGAGCCATGGAGAAACGAACGGCCCAGTCGAGACCGACACCCAGTCGCGACCGGTCCCCTTTCGCGCCGTACTGGTCGCCGTAGTCGAAGAACTCACGGTTCATCGGGGTTCCCAGATCGCGGTGGTGGCGCATGTGGGTGGCCCGGTAGGCGGCGAAGGAGATGAGCATCGGCAGCCCGAGGACGATGCCGGTGACGGTGTTCGCCCGGCGGCTGCGATAAGCCAGATTGTGCAGCGTCTCGTGCTGGAGCTCCGCGGCGTGCGCGAACATGGCGCCGGTCAGGACCACTCCGACGATCCGACACCAGAGCACGGGCTGCAGCGCCATCGCGACGCCCGCCCCGGTGAGCACGACGCACAGTGTCAGCTTGAGAGAGAACACCCAGCCCCGGGGCTCGGTGCGCAGGTGCTTCAGCGTTGCTCTGAGATCAGCGGCCTCCTGATGCCGGGATGAATGAGGGACTGCCGTCTCGCCTGGGGATGCGTCCATGCTCCTGCCTCCTTTCCGATCACGACGCCAGGTGCGCGGAGCTGCGGGCGTGTGCGGGCAGGGTGTTTTCGTGGCACACCGCCCTCGCCCTGGCCTGGTCCGGATCCGGCCAGGCAGGTTCGCCGTTCGGCTCTGCTCGGGGTCGGCGCGTGATCAGCCCGTCGACGCACGGGACCGCTCGGGCCCGGGGCACAGCGCGTGGAGCGGCGTGTGCGGACCGGCCTTCTCGATCGCGTCGAACATCGACAGCAGGCCCGCCAGATGCGCCTCGGTCTCCGGTGCGCTGTAGAGCTCGGGGTGGGTGTCGAGGATGAGTTCCATGGTCCCGTCGGACGCGATCTGGATCAGGTACACCGTCATGTCGACGGTGAGGGGGATCGAAACCGTGTGCTGGATCGCCGGGGCTCCCGCGAAGTCCAGCCGGTGGTCGAACAGCATGACGTTGACCATTGCGGCCCACAGCCGTCCGCTGCCGCCCCGTTCGGTGATCTCTCGCGACAACTCTGCTGTGGGATAGCGCGAGTGCAACAGAAGTTCACGCACTTCCCGCGAGATGCGTCGTGCGTGACCGACCAGGGACGATCCGTCGTCGAAGGGGACCCGCAGCGGCAGGATGTTCATCGCCATGCCGACGGCGTTGCGCACCTGCGGACTCAGCCGGCCGGCTGTCGGAAGTCCGAGGAGCACTTCGGGCTCCCGGACCGTGCTGCCCACGTACGCGGCCATCGCGCTGATGGCCAGATCGGACCAGGTCACGCCCAGGCCGTCCGCCACCTCCCCCAGGCGGGCGACGCGGTCGGGCGCCAGCTCGTGCCGGAGCCGCCGGCCTGCGGTGACCTGCGCCCGGCGACGGGATGGTCCGACGGGTTCCGGGCGGCCCGCCAGTTTGCTGTGCCAGTGTGCTTGATCTGCGAGGAAACGTTTCCCCTGCCGATACGCGGCCTCGTTCTCCCGCAACCGCTCGAAGGGCTGGAGCATCCCCTTCTCGTAACTCCGCCCCTCTGACAGGGCGCTGTAGACGGCTGCTACGCGGTTGAAGATCAGCGCGAGGCTCCAGCCGTCGACGACGGCGTGGTGGACCTTCCAGTACAGCAGGGAACAGTCGTCCGCCGTCTTGATGACGGCAGCACCGCACAGCCTCAGCGGATCCACCGGCCGGTGTACGTCCTCCGCCATCCACGCCGCAGCCGCCGCAGCCGGATCGCTCCGTGCACTCAGGTCGATCCATCGCAACGGAGTCGGGTCCGGGTGCACGAATTGCCGGTGCTCGCCTTCCACCGTGATGATCCCCAGGCGCAGCGCGTCGGCTTCGCGCTCGACCTGCAGATGTGCGGCACGCAGGAGATCGGGGTCCACTGGGCCGCGGATTTCCAAGTAGTCACAGATGGAGAAGACGGGATTGGTGAGGTCGCCGATCTGTGCATTCCAGGTTCTCAACTGTGCGGGGAGCAGCGGAAAGTGTTCCCCGTGAGGTGCGTGCACCGTGCGTCCCTTCTCCGATGTGGGACAAACCGAAATATTCAGAAGCGGACGAGGAGGAAATTGGCTGGTTGCACTCATTAATGGCCGCGCTCGGTAGTCGACCGGCGAGGAGAGCAGAGAGTACGCGCATGGAGTCATGCCGGCGGCCATGACTGATGGTCGGTGCCGGATAAACGCTGCGAACATTCCTGACGTCGACCATCTCGTGGCCCGAGAATGAATTTATCGGTCGACCGGGGAGACGCTACACATGCAACGAGATGGCCTCAAGGATCAATGTTTAGCCAGGGTTGTGATCAAGACAGGCTGCGATACGGCCCTATTTGCTCACTGCGCACCCGGGGGATGCGCGAGATCCGCTGGTCACGGGAACGCCGTTGCCAGATTGGCCAGAGTGAACAGTGTGGTCCAACCTGTCTCGTGTGACCGGTGGTCGGGACGCCTCGCCCACCCATGGACAGCTGCCGGCCGGGGTGAAACGTCTGGTGGGAGCGGTGGAAGCAGTGCCGGCGGCGTATACCGGGGGACATCGTCGCCGGCTCACCGGCCGGCGACGAGCTGACCAGTTCCGCCGGGGCCGTCTTGACAGTGGTTCCGGAGGTGCGGCGCGAGCGCGCGTGGGCCGCAGCCAAGGACGCCTTCTCAGGCATGACCGCGCTGGTCACAGCCACCTGTTCGAGGTTCCCCCGAGACGCGGAGGATGATGGGAGGGGGTCACGCCGCGTGGTGATCTCACTGCTGAGGAATGGGAGTTGTTCGAGCCACCCCCTGCCGCTGGGCGGGCGGGGAGCCGACCGCCCTGCCCAGCGAATCAAGAAGCCGGTGACCTTCGACCGCTTGGTCAGCACGAAATCAGCACGGAGGTCAGCCCCTGTACTCCATGGCCATGACCCCCCAGCTGAACCCGAGCGCACTCGTCGCGTGCAGGACCAGGTCGCCGGGCACGAGCTTCTGTGCGGCGATGAGTTCCTGCATCGCGATGAAGGTGTCCGCGGCACCCATGTGGCCGAGCCGGTGGTAGTTGAGGACGCTTCTGCTTTCCGGCAGGCCGAGGTCCGTCAGCAGCCGCTCGTGGATGGGCCTGCTGCCGTGGGTGACCAGCAGATAGGCAACGTCAGTGAGGTCTTTTCCGAGCGAGGTGAGGAGATCCGTGGTGAGGGTGGTGAAGTTCTCCGCGTAGGCCTCGGCCAGGCCGTCCCGGTCGCCGTTCCGCCGGATGATCATCCGGTCGCCGTCACGGACACCGGAGTAGTAGTCGCACCAGCTCGGATCGGTACGCAGGCGTGAGCCCAGGACCTCGGCCGTGGCGCCGGACGACGACAACAGGAAAGCGCCGCCCGCGTCCCCCTGGTTGAACATCTCCTTGGCGGTGGGATCGCCGTAGTCGAGCAGTGTGCTCACCCGGTCGCCGATCAGCACGAGCACCGACTCGCCCTCGCGCCCGGCCAGCGCGTCGCTGCCGATCTGGAGCGCGGCGGTCACGGCGTTGCAGTAGTTCGTCAGCTCGTAGCAGTACGCGCCGGTGATGCCCAGTTCCTGCGCCACCTTCGCCGCCGGCGACCACAAGGCTTTGTCCCACTCCCCCGTACCGGCGTAGATCACGGTCCGTACGGCCGAGGGCGGCACCTGGGTCCGCTTCATCACCTGCTGCGCGGCCCGCAGCGCGAGTTCCCACTCCGTCTCCCCCTCTCCGAGGACCGGGTAGCTGTCGCACGTCGTGATGACGCGTACGTCCTCCTCGGAGAGTCCCGACTCCGCCGCCATCTCGCGGACGCTTCTGCGCGCCGACGGGAAGGTGATCTCGAAGTCCGCTATTCCGGCCATGTTCTGCTCCGTCCGGTCGGTTGTGCCGATCTGTTGTCTACGAGAAGAAGAGGGGCTTGCCCGCGTAGTAGGCGTCGATGGCCTCGCTCATGCTGGACCGCGAGGGCGGATGGAAGACCAGTGCCTGGGCGGCGGACGCGAGATAGGCGATCTCCGGCGAGCGGATGTAGGCCATGCCGCCCAGCGTCTCGACCGCCATGCCGACGACCCTGGTGAGCAGGTCCTGCACGGAGTAGCGGGTGAACAGGGAGGCGGCGGCGCAGTCGTTGCCGAGGTCGCCGTCCATGATCCGGCGTGCGAGTCCCTCGACGAGCGAGGCTGCGGTCTCAACGAGGAGGCACAGCTGGGCGCGCTCGCCGGCCGTACCGCGCCGCTCCTCAAGGGCCCGGGCGACCAGGGAGCTGGCGACACCGGTGTAGGCGGCAGCGATGATCATCTGGAACCAGATGACGCCGGTCTCGTTGAGTTCGTCGAGCTTCTCGGCAGCGCTCGGGGGCGCCCGGAGCAGATCCTCGTCCGTGACGAACACATCCTCCAGGCGGACTTCGTGGCTTTCCGCCGCCACCAGCGGGAACGTCGACCAGAAGGGGTGGATGGAGATGCCCGGGGTGTCGGCGGGCAGCACCAGCAGCGCCATCTCGGGGCTGCCGTCCCGTCCGCTCACGCCCACGCTGGCGGTGAGCAGGTCCATGGAGCGCGACAGGCTGCACGGCTTCTTCGAACCGCTGACGAGGTAGCCGCCGGACGTCTCACGGGCCTGTACGGCGGGGCTCAGGATGCCGCGGCCCGACCGCCCCTCCGCGAAGCCGGAGGCCAGGAGCGACCGCTTCTCCGCCATGACGTCGAGGACGGTCTTGCGGAGCTTGGAGTCGTCGCCGTAGAGAGGCGAGAGGGAGTAGAGCATGCCGACCGAGAAGTGGTGCATCGCGGTCGCCACCGCGAGAGAGGGGGCGAGCGACCCGAGCGCTCGGACGACCCGGACCGCATCGAGGGCGGAGGCTCCGATGCCGTCGTACTCGCCCGGGATCAGGAGGTTGGGGCCGCCGTACTGTTTGAACAGGGCGAGTGCGGGGCTCTCCGCAGACTCCAGCTCGTCGAACGGTACGTCGCCCAGCCGGCCGGCGAGACCCGGTAAGAGCCTTTCGCATGCGGCGAGATCGTGGTGCAGGAATTTCACGCTTCCATACCTTTTCGTAGGGGACGTGTGGGGGGGTGCGGCGGACGGAGCACCGTGTACGGCGGTCAGTTGCCGACCAGCCCCATGAGGAACGGGGAGTAGCGGTCGCCGTCG
Source organism: Streptomyces sp. NPDC058620 (assembly GCF_042717135.1). Classification (NCBI taxonomy): domain Bacteria; kingdom Bacillati; phylum Actinomycetota; class Actinomycetes; order Kitasatosporales; family Streptomycetaceae; genus Streptomyces; species Streptomyces sp. NPDC058620. The sequence goes on along the minus strand of NZ_JBHXQO010000001.1, from coordinate 48,917 downwards.
ACGGCGTTCGCCGGCACGGCCGCGGCCACCGCCGCGAGCTCGTCGGCGGAGAGCTCGACCGAGGCGGCGGCGAGGTTCTCCGCCAGGTGGTCCCGTCGTGCGGTGCCGGGGATGGGGACGACGTCGTCACCCTGCTGGTGGAGCCATGCCAGGGCGAGTTGGGCGACGGTGATCCCGCGCGCCGCGGCCAGGGGCCGGAGCGTGTCCAGCACCGCGACGTTGCGGCGCAGCCGTGGCGGGTCGAACCTGGGCAGAGTGCGCCGGAAGTCCGTCGCGGGGCCGAGATCCGCCTCCGAGCGGATGTGCCCGGTCAGGAAGCCCCGGCCCAGCGGACTGGACGCGATCAGGCCCACGCCGAGTTCCCGGCAGACCGGAAGGATCTCGTCCTCGACGCCCCGGCTCCAGAGCGACCACTCGCTCTGGACCGCGGTGACGGGGTGGACCGCGTGCGCACGGCGGAGGGTGGCGGCGGAGACCTCCGAAAGGCACACATGAAGCACCTTCCCCTCTGCGACGAGCTCCGCCATCGCGCCCATGGCCTGCTCGATGTCCTCGCCGGGGGCGGCCCAGTGCTTGACGTAGAGGTCGAGATGGTCCACTCCCAGGCGTCGCAGCGAGGCGTGACAGCGCTCCCGGATGTAGGCCCGGTCCCCGCGCACGCCCAGGAACCGCCCTTCCGCGTCGCGTTCGAGACCGACCTTCGTGGACAGGAGCACCCGGCCCCGCCGCCCCGCGACGGCCCGTCCGAGCAGCCGCTCCCCCTCGCCGAGTCCCTGGACGTCGGCGGTGTCCAGGAGCGCGACACCGCGGTCGATCGCCTCGTGCACCGTGGCGAGTGCCTCGGCGGGGTCGGCGATCCCGTAGAACGAGGTAGTGCTGAGGCAGCCCAGGCCCTGGGCCGGCAGCTTCAACGTGCCGAGGCGGCGGGTGGGGAGCGGTAGTGCGGTCGTCATCGGTGTCCTGTCCGTACGGGGAAGGGAGGGCCCATCGGACCCGGGCGGCCATCCTTCACCAGGTGTCCAGGTGCATCACAGAGGCCAGCGGCTGACGGGCGGCGGGCCGGAAGTCCGTGCCGATGGAGAACGCGGTCGGGATCAGAGCCGCCTGCACGATGCCGTCCGGCATGCCCAGCAGCTCGGCGATCTCCTTCTCGTACATCAGGTGAAGAGTGGTCCAAGCCGTGCCGAGGCGACGGGCGCGGGCGGCGAGCATGTAGCTCCACGCGGCCTGGATGACCGAGCCCCACATGCCGGCCTCGTTGTACTCCGGCGCCTCCTTGGCGTCCAGGCACGGGATGACGAGGACGGGGACCTCCGCCATGTGCTCGCCCAGGTAGGCGACGCTGTCACCGACGCGTTGCTGCTCCGGATGGCGGACCGGGTGGTCCGCGTAGAGCGAGGCGCACGAGCCCTCGGACGTCAGGTAGGACTGCACCGCCCGCCGGTAGTACTCGCCGATGGCTGCCCGCTGGTCCTTGTCGGTGACGACCATCCAGTGCCAGGTCTGCCGGTTGCTGCCCGACGGCGCCTGCAGCGCGATCTCCAGGCACTCCTTGACCAGGTCGAGCGGAACTGGGCGGGTCAGATCGAGCCGTTTGCGCACGGAGCGCGTAGTGGTCAGCAGTTCGTCAGGGGTGAGGTCCAAGAGGGACATGTGGGCCCTTTCCTCGATACGGGACACGGAGACGAGAGGTGGTGCCTGTGCGATCCGGGGGAGTTGCGGCCGTTCGGAGTCAGGCCGCCCGGACGCTGCCATCGGCGTTCACGCGCTGCAGCACCGCGTACAGTCCGTCGGCCAGCTCGTCGGCTTCGTCGCGGCTCAGCACCAGGGGCGGATTGATGAGCAGCGCACGGGGGTTGCCGCGCAGGATGATTCCCGCCTCCTCGCGCAGGGCCGTCGCGACGGGCGCAGTGCCGGTGGGGAGCGGGGCCCGCGTCTGCTTGTCCGCCACCAGCTCGATGCCGAGCATCAGGCCGAGCTGGCGGACTTCACCTACGACGGGCAGGTCCTGCAGACCCTCGAGCCGCTGTGCCAGGTACGCCCCGGTCTTGGTCGTGTTCTCCAGCATGTTCTCGTGGTCGATGAGATCGATGTTGGCCAGGGCGACCGCGCAGGCCGTGGGGTGCCCGGTGTAGGTGAACCCGATGGGGAAGCCGTTCGAGGTGATCATCTCGGTCACCTCGTCGCTGACCAGCACGGCGCCGTGCGGGACGTAACCCGAGGTCAGGCCCTTCGCGGTGACCATGAGGTCGGGGGTCACACCGAAGTGCTCCGCCGCGAACCAGTGTCCGGTGCGGCCGTATCCCGTCACCACCTCGTCGAAGATCAGCAGGATGCCGTGCTGCCGCAGCAGTTCCGCCACCCGCGGCCAGTAGTCCGCGGGGGGAATGACCGCGCCGCCGACGCTCATGACCGGTTCGCCGATCATCGCCGCGATCCGGTCCGGTCCGATCCGTTCGATCGTCTCGCGCAGCTCCCGCAGGCAGAAGTCCGTCACGCCTTCCTCCCCGTACTGCTGGAGCTGGTACGGGTCGGGCGCCGTGAGGTGGTGGACGTCGGGCATGGTCGGCCCGAATCCCTCGTGGTAGACGGGGAGTCCGGACACGCTTCCGCTGCCGTAGCCGATGCCGTGGTAGGCGGACTTGCGGGAGAGTACCCAGGTGCGCTCGGGCCGACCCGCGCGGTGGTGGAAGTAGCGCGCCATCCGTAGGGCGATCTCGTTGCCCTCGGCACCACCGCTGGTGAAGAAGACGCGTTCGAGGCCCGCGGGCGCCAACTCGGCGAGACGCACGGCCAGTTCGATCGCCTTGTCGTTACTCATGAGCTCCCAGGTGTGGAAGCACTCCAGCGCGTTCATCTGCGCGGCGGCGATCTCGGCCAGTTCGCTGCGCCCGTGTCCCACCTGCATCATGCCCAGCACCGCGGCCGCGTCGAGGTAGCTGCGTCCTGTGCTGTCGCGAACGCGGCAGCCGTTCCCCTCGACCATGACGATGCGGTCCCGCCTGCCGGCCGGCAGGTTCGGGTGGATCAGCCGGTCACGGTCGGCCTGAATCCAGTGGGCCGTCCTGGACGCGGTGGACGCGGTGACCGGCACGGTGGGGGACACGGACATGGGCGGGCTCCTTTGGACAGGCGGGCACGAGGTGCCGTGGACTCGGGAGGGGCGCGTGGACGGCGGGTGTGAACAGCCACCGACCGGACGGGAGTCTGTCAGCGGGCGTATGCGGTCGGCATGATCACGGCGCACGCCGTTCGTCCAGTGATCCACAAGCACGGGACAAGTCGGGGATGCCCGCGTCCGCTCGCAGGACCCGAATCCCCCCATTTCGCGGGAGTTTCCCGCGCAGCCCACTGATCATCCGCCTTCAGCCACCTTGAGCCCGGAAGCGATTGGCCGAACACACCCTGTGTTCGACGAGTCGCGGTTGGTACGTTATGACCGGTTCAGCGTCGGGGCGGAATCCGCACCGCAGTCGGCAGGCGCCTCCCGCCGACCGCAACCGCCGTCCCGCCCACGAGCCGTCCGCTTCGGGAAACACAGAGGCAAGGGGCTTATGACAGAGGGATTGGTCCAGAGCGTCGACGGGGCTCGCCGGTTCATCCACTCGCCGGAAAGCGCCGCCACCCCAGCCGTGATCTCCGCATTCGGCAGAATGACCGTACGCACGCCCGAGGGTCCGGTGGAGCTGGGACCGCCGCGCCGTCGCGCCGTACTGGCCCTGCTGCTGGTCAACGCGGGCCAGGTGGTGTCGCTCTCTTCCCTCGTCAACAACATCTGGGGAGCCAGACCTCCCGGTCAGGCGGTCACCACCCTCCAGTCGTACATCTCCCGGCTGCGCAAACTGGTGGCGGACCGGCCGCTGAGCGGCGGGGTGCAGCTCCAGCTCAGACACCGCTCCCCCGGTTACGTGCTGACCGTGCCGCCGGAACACGTGGACGTCCTGCGGTTCGAGCAGGCGGTACGCCGGGGCATGGCAGCCCGTCACCGGGGCGACGCGCTGCACGCCTACGATCTGCTGTCCGAGGCGCTGCGCGGCTGGGAAGCACCTCCCTTCGAGGACCTGACGGACTACGAGTTCGCGTCCCAGGAGGCGTCCCGTCTGGGCGACCTGCGGCTGACCGCCCTGGAGGAATGCGCCGAGTGCGCCTTCGCGCTGGACCGCAGCCGCGAACTGCTCCCCGTTCTGGAGCGGGAGGTCTACCTCCACCCGCTGCGCGAGCGCCTGGTGCACCAGCTGATGCGTGCCCAGTACCAGTGCGGCCGGCAGGCCGAGGCGCTGTTCACTTTCGAGCGCACCCGGCAGTTCCTCGCCAAGGAGCTCGGGGCCGATGTCATCCCCGAGTTACGTCAGGTTCACGAGAGCATCCTTCGGCACGATCCCGCGCTCCGGCGCACTCACCCCGTACCCCCAGCCCCGCCCCTCACCGCGCTGCACCAAGCGCCTCCTGCGCCCTGGCGTCACGCGCCCGGCTCCCCGCCGGCCGGCCGCGTCGTCGTCGAAGGCCCCGGCCGGGCGGCGGAGCCAGCCTCTGTGCCGGTGGCCCCGCCGACCGCCACGGCAGCAGCGGCTGCCGGCGAGCCGAGGACGCCGCCGGCGCGTCGGGGCGAGCTGGGAAGGCTGTCGGCCGCGCTGGACGCGGTCCACCGCGGCAGCGGACGCGGTGTCCTCGTGGTGGGAGAGGCGGGCGTGGGGAAGACATGGCTGCTCCAGCGGTTCGGGGAGCAATGCCGCGCGTCTGACATCGATGTCTTCACGGTCTACTGCCCTCCGGACGACGACATGCCGGCGTACTGGCCGTGGTTCCAGGTACTGCGCCAGGCGGCCGCCCGACGGCCCGAGGCGATCCAGGCGCTGCCGCCGGCCGTACGCAGGCACCTCGATCCCCTCCTTCCCGAGACGGACGGCGACCCGGCAGGGGAACCCTCGCCCCTCCCGCCCGCGGCAGGGACGTTCGCCTTCCAGGAAGCGGTGAGCCGGCTCCTGCTCGCTCTGGCCGACCGCCCGCTGGTCATCGTCCTCGAGAACTTCCAGCGGGCCGACTTCCCCTCGCTCGCGCTGACGCGCTTCCTCGTGGAGCAGACGGCCGAGTCCTCGCTGCTGCTCGTCGTCACCTCGCGTGCCTTCCGCATCTCCGACGATCCGGGCTGGCGGGCCACCCGGGCGCGCCTGCTTCAGATGCCGCACGCCGAGGAGATCCGGCTGGAAGGGCTGCCGCCGGAGGAGAGCCGCGGCATCATGGCCGCCACCCTCGGCGCTCGCGCCGACCCCGCCTTGTGCGCGGCGCTGCAGAAACGGTCCGGCGGCAACCCCTTCCTGTTGCTGGGTCTCCTCGACGCGGTGGGCGACGGCACGACGGCCCGTCAGGTCAACGAGCTGCTGCCGCCGAGACTGGCCGAAGTGATCACGGAGAGACTGTCCGGCATTCCGGCCGGCGTACTCACCGTCCTGAACGCCTGCGCCGTTCTCGGTCCGGAGAGCACCATGGACACCTTGCGGGAACTGGCCGTCGCGGCCGGGGCGTCCGCCCACGACGTGGGGAGGGCGCTGCGCGCCGGTCTGCTGCGTGCGAGCGCGGACGGTTCCTCGCACATCGACTTCCTGCAACCGCTGGTCCGCGACACCGTGCGCCAGAAGGTGTCCGGTAGAACCCGCCCGGAACCGGAACCGGAACCGCGCCGGCGCGCTACCGGCCCGTACCGGCTCCAGCCACGTGGCGGCCCGGCCTCGCGGAAGCCGCTCGACCGGATGTGCACCCTGCCCTCCGGCCGGTTGCAGCACGCCGCGGCCCGGGTGCTGCGGTGGTATCTGACAGCGCTGTTCGACAGAGCACCCCTGTCGACGACCGAGGTCGCCCAGGAGGCCGGCCTGCCGGCCGAGGCGATCACCCTGAGCCTGGACGGCGAACTGGTCGCCTCATGGCCGGCGACCCACCTGCTGGTCACCATCCTGGGCGGGGACCCCCAAGCCCTGCGCCCCGTCTGGGACGCGGCTTCCGGCGACGAACCCCCGGACGCCCGCTCCGAGCCGGACGCACGGCGCCGTCTGCGGGAAGTGCTGCACGTACTGCACCTGGCAGCGGGCGTGCCAGCCGAGGGAGAACTGGGCGCTGAGGCGCTCCTGACGTCCGGCGCCACCTCCGCCTCGGTGCCGGACTGGCGCACGACCAAGCGGATCACCATCCTGCTCGGCGCCGACCCGAGCGTGATCAGACCCTTCTGGGACGCATGGTCCCACGCCCGCCACGACGGCACCGGCCCCGCGGAGGGGGCGGCATGAGTGCGTAGGACCGTGTCCCATGCGGGGTGGGCTCGTCGCCGTCAGCCTCGACGGCACCACCATCGAGCAGCACCGAACCAGCAGGGGCAGTCCCTTCGGGTCGGTGAGTCCGACGGGTTCGGCGCGGAACGTGGCGGTCCAGGCCGTGGGGGCGCAGCCCCTGCCGTTGGGGTGCCGCTCCTTCAGGGTCGCCTCGGTCTCCTCGGTAACGATCTCCTTGCCGTCGACGGTGGACGTGACGGTGAGCCGGACCTGGACAGGGCCGGGGCCGTCGGCCTCGGGGAGTGGGATCGCCAGTACGTTCGCCGGTTCGTTCGGATCGCCGGACTTGCGTTCCTCGCATGCCTCGCCGGCGCAGAAGCGGAGGGTGGCCGCGTTCGCCGTACCGAAGTCCGAGGGTCGCCAGACGAGTGAGACTTCGGATTCCACCTCGACGAGGGTGCAGGGAGACCCCCGGTCTCCGAGCACGGTGCAGACCGGGCCGCCGGAGTCGCCCTTCGCCCGCCTCCGCACGGCGGAAGCCGCTCCGCAGCGCCTCCTCGTAGCGGCATCCCGCACACCGGCCACCAAAACTATGGTGTCCCGCCACATACGCCCCTGACCTGCCCCTTCCTACGGTATGGCGACACAGCAACGTCCCCGCCAACCGCCCGGAAGTGGTACCAATGGCCGCCCCAGCAACCGCTCCCCCGCCCCCCTCCAATCTCCGCCGGATCGTCGCCGCCAGCCTCGTCGGTACGACCATCGAGTGGTACGACTTCTTCTTGTACGGATCGGCCGCCGCACTGGTCTTCAACAAGTTGTTCTTCCCCGGGTCCGATCCGCTCGTCGGCACCCTGCTCTCGTTCCTCACGTACGCGGTCGGCTTCGCCGCCCGGCCTCTCGGTGCTCTGGTGTTCGGGCACTACGGGGACCGGCTCGGTCGCAAGAAGCTGCTGGTGCTGAGTCTGCTGCTGATGGGTGGCGCGACGTTCTGCATCGGGCTGCTGCCGACGCACGCCGCCATCGGGTCCGCCGCCCCGGTTCTGCTCACCGTCCTGCGCCTGGTGCAGGGATTCGCCCTCGGGGGCGAATGGGGTGGGGCCGTGCTGCTGGTGTCGGAGCACGGGGACGCCAAGCGGCGTGGTTTCTGGGCCTCGTGGCCGCAGACCGGGGCTCCGGCGGGGCAGTTGCTGGCGACCGGGGTGCTCTCCGCGCTGACGGCGCTGATGTCCGACTCGGCGTTCCTGGCGTGGGGTTGGCGCATCCCCTTCCTGCTCTCCGGCGTGCTCGTGATCCTCGGCTTGTGGATTCGTCTCTCTGTCGACGAATCACCTGTGTTCAAGGCCGCTCTGGCTCAGGCATCCGCGCGCAAGGCAACCAGCGCGAAGGCCGAGAAGATGCCCCTGATCGCCGTGTTCCGCCATCACTGGCGGGACGTTCTGATCGCCATGGGTGCGCGGATGGCGGAGAACATCAGCTACTACGTCATCACCGCGTTCATCCTGGTGTACGCGACCGTGGCGGCGGAACTGAGCAGGCAGACGGCGCTCAATGCCGTACTGATCGCCTCCGCCGTGCACTTCGTCGTGATCCCGCTGTGGGGCGCGCTGTCCGACCGGATCGGGCGCAGGCCGGTCTACCTCGTCGGTGCGGTCGGCGTGGGGTTGTGGATGTTCCCGTTCTTCGCGCTGATCGATACCCGTAGCTTCGGGAACCTGCTGCTCGCCATCACGGTGGGGCTCGTCTTCCACGGCGCGATGTACGCACCGCAGGCCGCCTTCTTCTCCGAGATGTTCGCGACGCGCATGCGCTACTCGGGGGCGTCCATCGGTGCGCAGTTCTCGTCGGTCGCGGCCGGTGCGCCGGCGCCGCTGATCGCCACAGCGCTGCTCGACCATTACGGCAACGCGACGCCCATCGCCCTGTACGTCATCGCGGCCGCGCTGCTCACGATGGTGGCGATCATGTGCGCGAAGGAGACCCGCAACCGGGATCTGTCGGACGTGGGGACGGAGCCCGAGGAGATACCCGGCGCGCAGGCCCCGGTGTCCGCCGACGCCCGCGGTGTCTGAGGGATCGCACCCGCACCGGCTCCACGCGGAGGGCCGCTCACCACCTCGACGGTGCTGGGCGGCCCTCCGCGTGGAGCCGGTGGTTCCTGCCTCAGGGCTGCTGGGGCCGGGGCCGGGGGGTGCGCTCGAACCAGGCCGGTCCGTCGGTGAGGGCCTGCTTGATCCGGAACATACTGAATTCGTTCAGCGGCGGCAGGCCGTCGACGGAGAACCAGCCCACCTCCAGCGACTCGTCGTCGTTCACCCGCGCCTCCCCACCGGTGGCCCGGCAGCGGAAGGTGATGTCGACGTACTGGCACCGGTCGCCGTTGGCGTACTGCACGGGCTTCAGTGCCTGGGTCAGCACCACCCGCTCGGCCACGCAGTGCACGGCGGTCTCCTCGTACACCTCGCGTTCGGCCGTCGCCGCGGGCTCCTCCCCCGGCTCGCTGATGCCGCCGACGACGGACCACTTGCCGGTGTCGGAGCGCCGCCCGAGCAGCACTCTGCCCTCGTCGTCGAAGACGATCGCGGTGACCCCGGGCAGGAGGAGCAGTTGATGGCCCGCGGTCGCGCGGATGTCTCGGATGAAGTCGGGAGTAGCCATGCGGCGAGCCTACGTGTCGGTACCACCGGCCCCGGGGCCGGTGGATCCGCGCAGCGTGCGGGTGCGTACGCCGCGTACCGTCACCCAGCCGAGGCCGGCCACCGCGAGCAGCGCGAGGATGCCCTCGGGCAGCGGGCCCATGCGGGTCGCGGGGGTCAGCGAGGACCGCAGCGGCACCTCGTCGACCAGGGCGGCCGGGGTGAACATCTCCGTCTTCCGCACGATTTTCCCGTCCGGCCGGATCACGGCGCTGACGCCACTGGTGACGGGGACGACGACGGACCGTCCGTGTTCGACCGCCCGCACCTGGCTCATCGCCAGTTGCTGGTACGTCATCTCGCTGCGACCGAAGGTCGCGTTGTTGCTCGGTACGGCGATGAGCTGCCCGCCGTTCTTGACGGTGTCGCGTACCGCGTCGTCGAACGCCGCCTCGTAACAGGTGACGAGCCCCACCTTCGTACCCGCCAGGTCGAACACGCCGACCTTCTTGCCGGGTCCGAAGTCCCGCTGCACCCGGTCGACGTCCTTGCTGAAGATACGGACGAACGACCGCATCGGCATGTACTCGCCGAACGGCTGGATGTGGCGCTTGTCGTACGTGGCGACGGGGCCGTCCGCCGGGTCCCACTTGATGAGGGTGTTGCGCAGGGGGCCCGTTTCGGGGGAGACGACGGCGCCGATGACGGTCGGCACGCCGATCGCCTTGACGGCGTCGTCGATCACGATGCGGGCGTCGGGGTTGCGGTACGGGTCGAGGTCGGAGGAGTTCTCCGGCCACAGGACGAAGTCGGGCCGGTCCACCGTGCCCGCCTTCACCTCACGGGCCAGTTGTTCCGTGCGGCGGGCGTGGTTGTCCAGGACCGCGCGGCGCTGGGCGTTGAAGTCGAGGCCGAGGCGCGGGACGTTGCCCTGGATCGCGGCGACGGTCGCGGTGCCGTCCTCCGCCGAGGCGTCGACGAGGGGCAGCGTGGCGAACGCCGCCGCCACGGGTACCACGACGGCCGCCGCCGCGACGGCGGCCGCGGCCCGGGGAACGGTGCCGGTGGTGCGGCGGGTACGGAACTGGCGTACCGCTTCGAAGAGTCCGAAGCCGCACAGCACCACCGCGAAGGAGAGCAGCGGGGTGCCGCCCAGGGCCGCGAGCGGGAGGAACACGCTGTCCGCCTGGCCGAAGGCGATCTTCCCCCAGGGGAAACCGCCGAACGGCACACGGGCCCGGAGCGCCTCGTCGAGCGTCCAGACGGCTGCGGCCCAGACCGGCCAGTACGGGAGGCGGGTGACGGCGCTGATTGCGACACAGCCCACCGCGATGAAGAGCGCCTCCGCGGCGGCCAGCGCCAGCCACGGCACGGGGCCGACCTCTTCCCCGGTCCAGTACAGCAGCGGCAGCATGAAGCCGAGTCCCGCGAGGAGTCCGAGACCGAACGCGGCGCGCAGCCGGCGTCCGAGAAGGACCCAGCCGAGCAGGGCGAAACCGGGCAGAACCAGCCACCACAGAGGGCGCGGAGGAAAGCTCGCGTACAGGAGCGCACCGGAGAGTGCGGCGGCGGCCGGACGGACGAACCGCGGCCCCAGCCTCCTGCCGCGGGAGGCGGGGGCGGGCGGCGGTTCGTCTACGGAGGTGATGGTGGCGCTCACCTGGCGGAGTCTACGGCGGCAGCCTGTGGGCACCACAGGCCGGGACGGTCCGGCCGGAGGGTTGGACGGGCCGGAGCCGGTCCTGTGACAGGCCGGGGCGCCCTGCGCCACAACGTTTCTGCGGCGTTCCTGCCCATGACGGCGCCACGGCCGTTAACGTGTGCGCCAGTCTCTGCCCATCGGCCGGATTCCGCCCGTCGTGGGCGGGACGGTCGAGGTCGGGGGGTCGACACGATGACCGCGCCAGCGGGCCGGTACGTCGCCAGTGAGCGCGGCAACGCCTCCGACGCGGCGGGGGCCGTGATTCTCGCCGCCTGCGCCGTCTGGTCACTGGTCAGCGCCGCGGGCCGCGACACCCGGCCGGAAGGCGTCCTTCTCGCGCTGCTGGCGGTCGCGGCCGGGTTCGCGTGCGGCCGGATCTGCGGGACGCTCCTCCCGGTCGTCGCGGCCTCCGCCGCCGCGCTCGCCGCTCTGGGCATGGCTCTCGTCTCGCGCCACGGCATGCTGGGCGCCACGGCCGCGGCCGACATCACCCCAGGCCATACGGGGGCGGCCGCCGCCTTGCTGGTGCTGGCCGCCGGATCGGCCTGCTGTGCGGCGGCCGCGGCGGACCGGGCTTCGCTGTGCGTCCCCCTGCGCCTGCTCGCTCTGGGCGCCGCGTGCGCCGCACTCACCCTCGGCTCGGTCTTCGGCTTCCTCGCGGCCCTGGGGGTGCTGCTCTGCTCGCTCGCCGCCACCCGGATGCGCCACAGGCTGCTGGGGCTCGCCGGGCTCGGGCTGGTGGCCGGGCTGATGGTGGGGCTGTCATGGGCGGTGGCCGAGGACACGTTGCCGGAGGGCCTGGCGGTCTCCCTGGAGGGGCCACTCACCCGGAACCGGGTGCTGCTCTGGCAGGACGCCGTGGAGATGACGAAGGCGAACCCACTGCTGGGCGTGGGGCCGGACCGCTTCGGTGAGCTGAGCCCCACCGCCCGCGAGTCCCTGCGGTCCGACGGAAAACCGCACTCCGCGCCCCTCCAGCAGGCTGCCGAGCAGGGCGTGATCGGTGTCGCGCTGCTGGGCACCGCCTTCGGCTGGCTGCTGTACGTGCTGTGGCGCTCGCCCCGCACGACGGCCGTGGTGCTGACAGCCGGCGCGGCACTCACCGCTCTGGCCGCCCTGGCGGTCGTCGGCAACGCTCTGAGCTTCACTCCGGTGACGGCGGGAGCGGGCCTGCTCGCGGGGCTGGCCTCGGCACGGCGACCGGTCGGGGAGGATGCGGGCTGACCGGGTGAGCAGCGGAGAGGACGCGCTCGGAATCCGACGGCCCGCTCGGACACTCGGCGCCCGGACCCCACGGCCCGCTCAGGCCCCGGTCGTCCGGGGCCCCGTCGTCGGCAGGTGCAGGCGGTCGCGGATGAACCGTACCGCCGCTTCCGCGTCGTCCACGGTGACCGTGAACGTTCTGCCGTCGCCGAGTTTCAGCACCAGGCCCTCGCCTCTGCGCACCACCACGGCCGTGCCCTGCTGGGGGCGCCAGCGATAGCCCCAGCCGCCCCATTCGCGCGGGGTGACCCTGGGTGCGAACTCCGCGCCCACGACATGCGTGAGCAGGATGCGGCGGCGGGGCAGGCCCATGTGTCCGCAGCGCACTTCGAGGGCGTCGCCATCCACCTTGACGGCCACGTGGACGAAGGCGAGGGTGCCGAACAGGATGAGCAGTCCGGCGGCGATGCAACCGATGACGGACATCAGCAGCGGGGCGATTCCAGACGTCCAGGCCGAGTCGACGGCGAGCTGGATACCGAGGGCCATGCACCCGGCGCCGGCGACCGCGAGCAGCCACTGGGCACGGTTGGTCGCACGGCCGTGCCAGACCGTGGACGGGGCCTCGCTCGAACCGTGGCTGCCATTTCCGGTGTGGTCCCTCATGCCAAGCAGCGTACTCAGATTCCGCTTGCCGGGGAGGGGCCGGGCGTCCGGTCGGGAGCGGTCCGGCCGGTCAGCGGACGGGGCTGAGCGCCTTCAGCAGACGCCCTTCGTCGTAGGCCAGGGCGGCTTCCGGCAGCTCGGCGGCGCGTCCGCTGAGGATGACGGCGAGGGTGCCGGCCGGTTCGGCCGACGGAGCGGTGCCGGCACCGATGCGGCGCAGCGCCTGGGCGGCGACGGCCCCGGCGGAACCGTGCAGCGTGACGGGGGCCCGCCCGGACTGCTGGACGGCGGCGCGGATGCGCTCGCCGACCAGTTCGTAGTGGGTGCAGCCGAGGACGACGGCCCGTACGTCCGGTGGGGTGAGGGCTGCCGCGGCCGCGATGGCGCGGTCGATGGCGGGCTCGTCGGCGTGCTGGACGGCGTCGGCGAGACCGGGGCAGGGGACCTCGGTGACGGCGACGGAGCCGGCGAAGTCACGGATCAGCGCGCGCTGGTACGGGCTGCCGGTGGTGGCCGGGGTGGCCCAGATGGCGACGGGCCCGCCGCCCGTGGCGGCCGGCTTGATCGCGGGCACGGTGCCGATGACCGGCAGTGCCGGCTCCAGTTCGGCGCGGAGCGCGGGCAGGGCGTGGACGGACGCGGTGTTGCAGGCGATGATCAGGGCGTCCGGCCGGTGCAGAGCCGCGGCGCGGGCGACGGCGAGCGCGTGTGCGGTCACATCCTGCGGTGTCCGCGGTCCCCAGGGCATCCCGTCCGGGTCGGAGGACAGCACCAGATCGGCGTCCGGCCGCAGTCGGCGCACCGCCGCCGCCGTCGGGAGCAGGCCGATTCCGGAGTCCATCAGGGCGATCTTCACCCGGTCACCATAGTCGACACCCCTTGCGGCCCCGTGGAAGTGGGGCAGACTTCGGCGGATGAGCGCCGTTGCCTGGATCGCCGTGGGTTCGCTGGTCGTGTGGGTGTGGCTGCTGCTGGGGCAGGGGTTCTTCTGGCGCACTGACCAGCGGCTTCCGCGGCGCACGGACCCCCCGCGCTGGCCGTCGGTGGCCATCGTCGTCCCCGCCCGTGACGAGGCCGGCATGCTGCCCGTGAGTCTCCCGTCACTGCTCGCGCAGGACTATCCGGGCGAGGCGGAGATCTTCCTGGTCGACGACTGCAGCAAGGACGGCACCGGCGATCTCGCCCGAACGCTGTCCGTACGGTACGAAGGGCTGCCGCTCACGGTGTCCTCGCCCGGTGAGCCGGAGCCGGGCTGGACCGGCAAGCTCTGGGCCGTCCGGCACGGGATCGCGCTGGCCAGGGTCCGCGAGCCGGAGTTCCTGCTGCTGACGGACGCCGACATCGCGCATGAGCCGGACAGCCTGCGGGAGCTGGTCGCCGCCGCGACCACGGGGACCGCGGGCGGGTTCGACCTGGTCTCGCAGATGGCCCGGCTGAGGGTGGTCAGCGTATGGGAGCGGCTGATCGTCCCGGCGTTCGTCTACTTCTTCGGACAGCTGTACCCGTTCCGCCGGGTGAACCGGGCGGGCTCGGGGACGGCGGCCGCCGCGGGCGGCTGTGTGCTGCTGCGCACCGAGGCCGCCGACCGGGCACGCATTCCGGAGTCCATCCGGCATGCGGTGATCGACGACGTGTCGCTGGCGCGTGCGGTGCGGCGCAGCGGTGGCCGGATCTGGCTGGGGCTGGCGGAGCGGGTGGACAGTGTGCGCCCGTATCCACGGCTCGGGGATCTGTGGCGGATGGTTTCGCGGAGCGCGTACACCCAGTTGCGGCACAGCCCGCTGCTGCTCGCCGGGACGGTACCGGGGCTCGCGCTGGTCTATCTCGCCCCTCCGGTCACGCTCGTCACCGGGCTGCTGACGGGCGACGCGGTGGCCGCGTGGGCGGGAGGGGCGGCGTGGGCGGTGATGGCGGGGACGTACATGCCGATGCTGGCGTACTACCGGCAGTCGCTGTGGCTGGCGCCCCTGCTGCCGGTCACTGCACTGCTGTATCTGCTGATGACGGTCGATTCGGCGGTGCAGCACCGCCGGGGGCGCGGCGCGGCCTGGAAGGGGCGTACGTACGCGCGGCCCGAGGCCGCACCGGACCGGTGACGGTGGCGGCGCGGGCTCATTTGCGGCCCGGGGTCCAGTTCATTCCCCAGCCGTACGCGGCGTCGATCGTGCGCTGCGGGCTCACTCCGCGCTGCGGCACGAGATAGCGGGCCTCGCGCTGCACGGTGAGGTCTCCCCCGTTGCTGGTGATCAGCGCGAGCGCGCAGACGGTTGAGGGGACGGTGCACTCGTCGAGGGAGAAGTCGATGGCGGCGCCGTGCTGTGGCTGGAGGGTGACCGTGGCATGCAGGTCGGCGAAACTCCGGGCGCCTTCATAGATGGTGACGAAGATCAGAAGGCGGCGCAGCCGGTCCTTGTGGTCGAGGTTGACCGTGAGGTTCTCACCGGTGGAGAGGGCGCCGCTGCGGTCGTCGCCGTCGAGATGGATAAAGGGCGGCCTGCTGAGAGAGCCGAAGGAGTTTCCGAGTGCCTGGACAACTCCCTTGCTGCCGTCGGTGAGTTCGAAGAGTGCGCAGAGATCGAGATCGAGGTCGGCGTGCATCGCGACGGCGCGGCCGAGTTTGGCACCCCAGCCCTTGAACTGTTTGCGCACTTCCCAGTTGAGATTCACCCGAAGGGCGCCGGAGGTGCCGCCCTGTTTGGACAGGGAGACGGAAGGCGTTTCCTTGGTGAGCGTGACCTTCGTCAGCCTCACGGGCGTCGCGGGCGGGGCGGAGGGTGCGGGCGGCGGTGTCATGGGGACCGGCGGGGACGGACTCGGGGTCGCGTGTGACACCTGGGGTCGGGGAGGCTGTTGCGCCCGTTGTGGTTCGTCGACGGAAATACCGAAGTCCGTGGCGAGGCCCTCCAGTCCGGTGCTGTACCCCTGGCCGACGGCGCGGAATCTCCAGGCTCCCTGGCGCAGGTAGAGCTCGCCGAGGATGAACGCGGTCTCGACGGTGGCGTCGGTGCTCTCGAACCGGGCCGTCTCCGCGCCGCTCGCCGCGTCCACGACCCGTACGTACAGCCCGGTCACCCGGCCGAAGCCCCCGCCGTCCGACGAGGCCGCGACGACGATGCGGTCGATGGCGGGCTCGACGCGCGAGAAGTCCACCGCGAGGGTGTCCGTGACCCGGTCCCCGTCGGTCGCCTTGCCCTCGTGGCGCACCGCGCCCGACGCGTGGGCCGGCTGGTTGTAAAAGACGAAGTCCGCGTCGCTGCGTACCTTTCCCGAGGAGAGGAGGAGCGCAGAGGCATCCACGTCCAGTGCTCCCGGGGTGGTGCGCCACCCCAATTCGACCCGCACGGCCTGAGCCGGCACCGGAACATTGGTTCCTTTTAGCATGGTCATGCTCGCCCCATCGTGAGTCCGGCCGCCCGAAAGCCTTTCCGGGGACAACCTAATCCCCGGTGTGCCGGGGAGCCCACAGCCGTGACGGACCCGGCCCGGCGATCCGTCGGTAACCCCCCGTGAACTCGCCTTTTACACGATCTTCGAGCTCTTGGGTGCCCTTTTTTCCCAAGTTCGCTCGCATTGGGGATCGCTGTTCACTCACAACACCCAAATCAACCCTCTTATCGGGCTCCCCAATCAGCACATCGTGGGCTTAACTTAGGTGCCATGACCTCCCCCCGCTCCACCTACGGCGGCGGCTACTACGCCGCACCGTCGTTCCCCGACACTCCGATCTACGACTCCCTGGTCGCGGAGCGGGGCACGCCTCAGATCGCACCGATCCGAGTGCCGGCCGCCTACGACACCGGCAACAGCTATCTGCCGGCCCTGCCGTCGGCGCTGCCGGCCCTGCCCGCGGCTCCCTCCCAGCCGTCGTACGGGTACCAGCAGCACGCGCCGCAGCAGCAGCAGTACCAGCAGGCGCCGATGCAGCCCGCACAACTGCAGCACGCCCCTGCGCCGTACATCCCGCAGCAGCCGAGCACACCGCGCGGCTACCAGCAGCAGCCCCAGCCGCAGCGCCCCGCGCCCGGCACGGGGTACGAGTCGATGCGTCCGGCTTCGCCCCGGCCCGCCCCGGTGCCGTCTCCGTACGAGGACCCGTACAACCGCCCGTATCAGGGCCGGGGGTACTGACCGGCTGGCAGGATGGCGGCATGGATCTTCCCGTGCTTCAGGCCGTCCACATTCATCCGGTCAAGTCACTGGCCGCGTACGCGCGAAGCGAGGCCGCCGTCGAGCCATGGGGACTCGCCGGCGACCGGCGCTGGATGCTCGTCGACGCGGCGGACAAGGTCGTCACGCAGCGCCAGCGCGCTCGCCTGGCGCTGATATCCGCCAGGCCATTGCCGGGCGGTGGAATCGAACTGTCGGCGCCGGGGAGCGAGCCACTGACCGTGGAGGTCCCCGCACCGGACCGTACGGTCGCAGTGGATCTGTTCAAGCAGAAGATCGAGGTCGTGGAGGCGTCGGGGGACGCCCACGCGTGGCTCGGCGGGTACCTCGGAGCGGAGGTCCGGCTCGTCCATCTCGACGCGCCCGCGCACCGCAGGCTCATCCCGCCCGAGCACAGCAGGCTCCTCGATCCGGCGCACGCGCGCCCGGGTGAGACCGTCAGCCTCGCCGACGAGTTTCCGCTCCTGCTCACCAGCCTTGCCTCGCTCGACGCCCTCAACTCCCTCATCGCCCAGGGTGAGTATCCGGACGAGGGGCCGCTGCCCATGAACAGGTTCCGGCCGAATGTCGTCGTGGCGGGCACCCCGGCCTGGGCGGAGGACGACTGGCAGCGGATCGCCATAGGAGACGTCTCCTTCCGGGTGGTGAAGTCGTGCGGGCGCTGCGCCATCACGACCACCGACCAGGCGACGGCCGAACGGGGCAGGGAGCCACTGCGCACGCTCGCCCGTCATCGCCGGGTCGGAAAGGACCTGATCTTCGGCCGGCACCTCATCCCCGACGGAACCGGAGTGATCCGGGTCGGGGACCCGGTCCGCGTCCTCGGCTGACCGGCCGGCCCCCGGAACTCTCCCGGCCGGGCCGGACGTTGGGCAGGGTGAGGTTGCTCTCTCTTCGTCTCTCAGGGGTGCGAACCCCTCCGTATCGGGTTATCACGGATACGGAAGGGGGTGGACAGCTGTGCGAGCGGTCTCGGGAGTCTGGCGTTGGCGGCACAATCCCCTGCGCCGTGCCACCGATCGCGTCGAGGCGTGGGTGGCACTGCTCGCCCTGCTCCTCATGCTGCTCGCGGCGCCGGTGATCGGCTGGACCTGCGGTTCGCTCACGGACGACGCCCTCCAGCGGTCGGTACGGGCCCAGCGCGCCGAGCGTCATGTCACGACCGCGGTCGTGGTGCGGCGTGTCGACCGGCCCGGTCAGTTCGCCGGTGATTCCGAAGTGGCGTCGGAGCGTGCCGCGCAGACCTCGGTGGTGGCCCGCTGGCGCACTCCCGACGGCGCCGTGCGAACGGGAAGGGTGTCGACGGCCTCCCGGGTCACCGGCCCGGGTGCCGAGGTGCGGATCTGGACGGACGACCGGGGCAGGCCGACGCTGCGCCCCATGGACGCGTCCACCGCGCACACCCATGCGGCACTGGCCGGATTCGGTGTGTTCCTCCTCTCCGCCGGTGTGGTCGAAGCGGCCCGCCGGCTGATCATGTGGCGGCTGCGGCTGCGGCGGTACGCGCGGCTGGACCGGGCCTGGGCGAAGGCCGGTCCCGACTGGGGCAGGACCGGGACGGGCAGCTGACGAAACGGTTCCGGAGACATCGTCGGCGGGCCTCATGGGACTGATGAGCAGCCGACTCGTCAACTCGCGGCCGTCGCGCGCGCTACGGTGGACCGGCCCGCCCGACTCCTCGGCAGGCGGACCCGGACTCAGCGCTGCCGGAAGGCCGGCCGCACAGGACGCGGACAGGCACGAGGCAGCGCACACAGCACGAGGTGGGGGCACAGCAGCGCCATGGCACAGGGCACGGTCCAGGTGACGCACACCGGCACATCGCGATGGCGGCGCCGCACGGGTGAATACGCATCCCTCACCGCCGCCCTGGAGGCCGCGGCCGACGGTGACGTGCTCACCATCGCCCCCGGCACCTACCGGGAGAATCTCGTGGTCCACCGCGCGGTGACGCTGCGCGGCCCCGAAGGGTCCGTCGGTTCCGTGCGGATCGCGCCGATCGACGGCGTACCCCTCACCGTGCGGGCTTCGGCCGTCATCCAGGACCTCCATGTGGAGGGCCAGGACTCGGCGGCCCCCGGTCTGCTCGTCGAGGAGGGCACGCCGGAGCTCTCGGATCTGCGGATCGTGACCCGGTCGGCCGCCGGGATCGAGGTACGGGGCGCGGCCAGGCCCTCCGTGCGCCGCTGCACCGTCGACAATCCGGCAGGCGTCGGCATCGCCGTGCTCGACGGGGCGGGCGGCGTGTTCGAGGAGTGCGAGATCGTCTCCGCCGGGCAGTCCGGCGTTTCCGTCCGCGACGGCGCGCACCCCCGGCTGGAACGCTGCCGGATCCACCACACCTCGGGCGCCGGACTGAGCGTCACCGGCGAGGGCAGTTCCCTGGAGGCCGTGGGCTGCGAGGTGTACGAGATCAAGGGCAGCGGGGTCCAGATCACGGCTCGCGGCACCGCGCATCTCACCGACTGCACCGTCCACCGCACCGCGGCCGACGGCATCACGCTCGACACCGACGCGGTCCTCACGCTCGCTGACTGCGACATCCACGACATCCCGGAGAACGCGGTCGATCTGCGGTCCCGCTCGGTCCTCACACTGACCCGTTCCACCGTGCGCAGGTTCGGCCGCAACGGGCTGTCCGTCTGGGACCCGGGCACACGGGTCGATGCCAACCAGTGCGAGATCCATGACAGTACGGGCGACTACCCGGCGGTCTGGGTCAGCGACGGCGCGACCGTGATACTGGACGCGTGCCGCGTCCACGACGTGCCGGACGCGCTCTTCGTCCTCGACCGGGGCTCGCGCGCCGATGTGGTGGACAGCGACCTCACCCAGATCCGCAACACCGCCGTGTCGGTGAGCGACGGGGCCACCGCCCAGCTGGACGACTGCCGCATCCGGGAGGCGTCCACGGGCGCCTGGTTCCGTGACCACGGCAGCGGCGGCACACTGAACAACTGCACCATCGACGCCGCCCAGACCGGTGTCATCGTCACCAAGGGCGCCGACCCCACCATCGAGCGGTGCACGGTCACCTCGCCCGCCGAGGCCGGTTTCTACGTCTCCGCCGAGGGACGAGGCACCTTCAACAGCTGCCGGGTCACGGGGAGCGACGGCTACGGCTTCCATGTCATGGACGGCTGTCGTACTACGCTGAGCCGCTGCCGTACCGAGCGCTGCGCCCGCGGTGGTTACGAATTCGCGGAGGGCGGCGCGTCCCAGGCCGACGGACACGGGGTGGGTCCCGTGGTGGAGGACTGCACGAGCGACGAGAGCGGGCTGCTCGGCGCCGGGACCCCGCCGCCCGCGGTGCTGACGGCGACCCAGTCGACGCCGGGGCTGCTCAGCGCGATGCCGGACCAGCGTGTGCATCCCTCCGAGCCCGCCCCCGCGGCTCCGGCCGAGCCGGTACGCGACTCCGGGGCCGTCCTCGGTGAACTGGACGCGCTGGTCGGCCTCGACAGCGTCAAGCGCGAGGTGCGGGCCCTCACCGACATGATCGAGGTCGGCAGGCGCCGCAAGGAGGCGGGGCTCAAGGCCGCGTCGGTGCGCCGCCACCTCGTCTTCACCGGCTCCCCCGGTACGGGCAAGACGACGGTGGCCCGGCTGTACGGGGAGATCCTGGCCTCGCTCGGCGTGCTGGAGCGCGGGCACCTCGTCGAGGTGTCCCGGGTGGACCTCGTCGGCGAGCACATCGGCTCCACGGCCATCAGGACCCAGGAGGCGTTCGACCGTGCGCGCGGCGGAGTCCTGTTCGTGGACGAGGCGTACGCCCTGTCGCCGGAGGACTCCGGCCGCGACTTCGGCCGCGAGGCGATCGACACGCTGGTGAAGCTCATGGAGGACCACCGCGACGCGGTGGTGGTGATCGTCGCCGGCTACACCCACGAGATGGAGCGGTTCCTCACCGTCAACCCGGGGGTGGCGTCCCGCTTCTCACGGACCATCACCTTCAGCGACTACGTACCCGATGAGCTGCTGCGCATCGTCGAGCAGCAGGCCGACGAGCACGAGTACAGCCTGGCGGACGGCACCGGGGAGGCGCTCCTCAAGTACTTCACCGAGCTTCCCAAGGGTCCGGCCTTCGGCAACGGGCGCACCGCCCGCCAGACCTTCGAGTCCATGGTCGAACGGCACGCGGGCAGGGTCGCCCAGCTCGCCGAGACGAGCACGGACGACCTCACCCTCCTCTACCCGGAGGACCTGCCCGAGCTGCCCTGAACCTCCCCGTCGGACTGCCGGGGCAGGACCGCGTCGAGCCGTGCGAGCAGGGCGGCGCGCTCCTGCGCGAAGACGGGGTCGGCCTGGTAGTCGGAGTGGCCGAGAATCGGTTCGGGCAGCGGGAGATCGGGGGTGCGCCCGTAGACCAGCGGGTCCTTCAGCGGCCCCCGGTCGACCTCGTGCCGCCCGCCCTCCTCGACGCGCACCGGGCCCCCTATCGGGTCGGTCGCGCGCCACAGATTGCGCCAGCAGTGCACGGAGCGGTGCAGCCCCTCCAGGGGTACGGGGCCGAAGTAGGCCGGGAACCAACGGCCGTACAGCCGCTCGATCGGTGAGCCGTAGGTGAGCAGGGCGACCCGGTGGCGGGTGGCGTCGGGGAGCTGCCAGACCGCGGAGGCCGCCAGGACACTGCCCTGGGAGTGCCCCGAGATGACCAGCCGGCCGCGGGTGCGCTGGGTCCATGCCGACATCCGGGACGACAGGTCGGGAACGGCGCGCTCGGCGTAGCAGGGCGGGGCGAAGGGGTGCGCGGCGCGCGGCCAGAACGTACCGACGTCCCAGAGGATGCCGATGGTGCGCCTGGCGGAGACGTCACGGTAGGCACGCCGGCCCCAGGTGACGAACAGTATGAAGCCGACGCCGACCATCCAGGAGCCGGTCGACTGCGCTGCTTCGGCGAGTGATTCGACGAAGGGGGCGGCTCCGTCCATGGCCAGTCCCGGCACCTGGCCGGTGGCCCAGGATCCGGCGACCGCTCCCGCGCCGAGGAGCAGGGTGGCACCGGAGAGCGCCCCGAGGAGCCGGGGCGCCGAGTCGGTGAGCGCGGCGGTGGCCCGCATCCGGGCGATCCGCCGGGTCCGTTCGGGGTCGGGCCGCTTCTCGCCGTACTCCGCCTCGACGGCGGGGCCCATGCGGCGGGCGCTGCGCGCGGTGCGGACGATCAGCGTGAGGACCGGGACGAGCAGGAGCAGGAGGAGGACCGGGATGACGGATGCCTGCCAGCTCAGCAGGACGGGCGGGCCCTCGATGACGGACCCGCGGCCCATGCCGGGGGTCCCGGAGCCGTCGAGCCAGTCCGCGACGCGCTGGGCGACCCCGCCGGTCATGACGCCGCCCAGTGCGCAGGCGAGCATCGCCACCGCGGGTCCGCCCAGGCCGTGGAGCGTGGTGCGGGGTTCCGGATCGCGGGAGTACAGACGCAGGGCGACGGCGGCGAGCGCGACGACCAGAACGCCCTGGCCGATGGTGACCACCCGGAAGGTGACCTCCCCCGGCAGCGCGCCGTCGGACACCCAGCCGGGGCGCGACCAGGAGGCGTGCACCGCGGTGAGGAGGAGCAGGACCAGTGCGGCGCCGGGCAGGAAGGTGATGACGGCACGGTCGAGGCTGTTGTCCAGGCGGCGTTCGCTGCGGCCCCGGCGGCAGACCACGAGGACGACGACGAGGCCGCACGCCACGAGTGCTCCTTCCAGCAGCCCGCCCAGGATGCCGGGTACGGGGCTGTCGGAGGTCCGGTCGTGGCGGGCGGCGGCGCCTCCCACGGCGGCGGCGACGGTGAGGAATCCTGCGGCGGTGTGCGCGGCACGCAGCCGGGCCACGAGCCGGCGCCCGTACCAGAAGCCGGGCCTGCCGAGCGCGGGGCGGACGGCGGGCGGCACGACGGCGCCGCCGGAAGCGGTCCCGGCCTCCGCCGCCTCCGTCTGCTCCGGTTCGGCTCCTGCGAGCGGGCGCTGGGACTCGTACGCGCTCCAGGTCCGGTTGGACAGGTACCAGAGCAACGCCACCAGCGCGGTGGGTACGAGCGCGGCCACCACGAGCCGGCGGCCGGGCTGCGACCACCAGCCGCCCTGCTCCGTCGAGAGGAACCCCAGCCAGGAACGCCGCCCGGAGCACTCCGGCTCCCCCGCGCACTGCCAGGCCGCCAGGTCGAGTGCCACCTCGCAGGCCGCAGCCGTGAGGAGCACGGTGAGACTGAGGGCGATGAGGCGCACCAGCAGCCCGTACAGGCGGATCGCCCCGGTGCGGCCGGGCGCGGCGCCGGGTCGCATCCAGTGGGCGAGGTTGACGACCATGAAGGGAAGCAGGAGCAGCCAGAGGGCGCGAGAGCCGTTGCCCGAGGTGAGGTTGGACCAGCAGTACGCCTCGGCGACCGGTTCGTCGCGGTGCCGTTCCGGGTCCTGCTCGGCGGCGATGTCCTCCGTACGCCGGTGGATGGCCGCGGTGGCGTCACCGGTGACGCGCGTCGTGCGCGGGTCGCGCAGCATCTCCTGGGGGGTGGTTCCGCCGACGCCGTGGACCAGCAGTTCCAGCGCGGCGCCGGTACTGTGCGAGGGCTGGATGGCAGGGTCCAATTCGGTGACTCGCTCTCTGGACCGCACGGCCCGTGGGGCCGGCGGAGAGGGGACGGTGCCGCGCGGACGGTGCGCGGTCACCAGAATCGCGGACGGCGGCCGCTCGCGGCACCCATCTCACCGAATCTCCCCAGTGAGACGGCCGAAGCCGGTGCGTGGCAGGATGAACACGTCCGGCAGGCCGCTGCGGGACCGTACGACCAGAGGGAAGGACCGGACCCGACGTTGAGCGAGAATCAGAACCTGCTCGCGGAGCAACGGCGTGCCCTGATCCTCGACGAGGTGCGCAAGCGTGGCGGGGTCCGGGTCAACGAGCTGACCCGCAGACTGAATGTCTCCGACATGACGATCCGTCGGGATCTGGACGCGCTGGCCCGCCAGGGTGTCATCGAGAAGGTGCACGGCGGTGCGGTTCCGCTGGTCGGGACGAGCACGCACGAGCCCGGTTTCGAGGCCAAGTCGTCGCTGGAGCTGAGCGCCAAGGAGGACATCGCGCGGGCCGCCGCCGCCATGGCCGTGCCCGGCAGCGCGATCGCGCTGTCCGGCGGGACGACCACGTACGCACTTGCCCAGCAGCTCCTGGACGTACCCGATCTGACGGTCGTGACGAACTCGGTGCGGGTCGCCGACGTGTTCCACGGCGCGCAGCGTCCGACCGCGAACGGAGGCGCCAGGACGGGTGCCGCCACGGTCGTGCTGACCGGTGGGGTGCGTACGCCTTCGGATTCCCTCGTCGGTCCTGTCGCCGACCAGGCGATCGCCTCGCTCCACTTCGACGTGCTGTTCCTCGGGGTGCACGGCATCTCGGTCGAGGCCGGGCTGTCGACGCCGAATCTGGCGGAGGCCGAGACGAACCGTCGCTTCGTGCGGGCCGCGCGGCGGGTCGTCGTGGTGGCCGACCACACCAAGTGGGGCACCGTGGGCCTGAGTTCGTTCGCGACGCTCGACGAGGTGGACACCTTCGTCACCGACGCCGGGCTGCCGGCGGGTTCGAGGGCGGAGATCGAGGAGCATCTGCCCGGACTGGTGGTGGCGGGCGGTTCCGCCGACGCGGCCGTCTAGCCTTGCGTTCGGACCCTGCGAGCCCGGCATGATCCGCACGGCAGGCCCCAGGCCCTGTCCGGCGGTTCCGTTCAGCTCGCGGCGGGCCCGGGACGTCCTAGGATCGTGATGTGGCCGTCTTCCGGATCGAGCGCTTCACTCCCCTCCCCGCCGCCGAGGCATGGCGCCGGGTGACCGACTGGGAGCGGCACGGTGCACTCGTCCCCCTCACCTCGGTGACCGTCCCCACGGGGCTGCCCACCCGGATCGGCACCGTCTTCGTGGCCCGGACGGGCCTGGGTCCACTGGCGTTCGACGACCCGATGGAAGTGGTCAGGTGGACACCGCCCGCGGCCGGGCGGGCGGGCCTCTGCCAGTTGGAGAAGCGCGGCTCGGTGGTGCTCGGCCGGGCGGCGATCGATGTCTATCCGACCGGTTCCGGCTCCCATGTGGTGTGGGTGGAGGAGCTGCGCGTCCGGTTGCTGCCCGCGTGGGCCGATCCGGTGGTCGCGTCCGCGGGCCGCCGGGCCTTCACACGGGTGCTCGACAGGCTGCTCGACGGGGCGGCACGCCGCCGGCTGTAACGGCGGGCGATGTGACCGTCGCATGATTGACTCGTTTGTCGGTGTGAGGGTTACGGCGGCAGTACGCATTCCGGTGCAGCGGGCCGAGGCCGCGCACGGCACGTTGCGGCGGGCGCTGCCCGGTCCCCGAACGCGTCCCGAACGGCCCCCTGTTCCCGCGCGGGGACCGGGAGAGCGGTACGCCTGCCGGGTCGACGAGACCAACGCCCCAGGTATGACCTGACGCCCGACGCCTGCGGAGCCTAGGCAGGCCAGTGGCCGGTGGCCAGGAAGTGGTCGATGGTCCCGGTGTACGGGGCGATGTCGAGGCCCTGTCCGCTGAGCCAGCTGTCGGAGTAGTACTTGTCGAGATAGCGGTCGCCCGGGTCGCAGATCAGCGTCACGATGCTGCCGGTGCTGCCCTGTTCCACCATCTCGGCGACCAGCTTGAAGGCGCTCCACAGCCCTGTGCCCGTCGAGCCGCCCGCCTTGCGGCCGATGGCGCGTTCCAGTGCGCGTACCGCGGCGATACTGGCCGCGTCCGGCACCTTCATCATCCGGTCGATGGCGCCGGGCAGGAAGCTGGGCTCCATGCGGGGCCTGCCGATGCCCTCGATGCGCGAACCGCAGTCGCTGGTGGCCAGCGGGTTGTGGTGGGTCCAGCCGTCGAAGAAGCAGGAGTTCTCGGGGTCGGGCACACAGATCCGGGTATCGTGCTGCATGTAGTGGACGTAACGGGCGATCGTCGCCGAGGTGCCGCCCGTTCCCGCCGTCGCGACGATCCAGGCGGGCTCCGGATACCGCTCCAGCCGCAGTTGCTGGTAGATGGACTCCGCGATGTTGTTGTTGCCGCGCCAGTCCGTGGCCCGCTCCGCGTAAGTGAACTGGTCCATGTAGTGGCCGCCGGTCTCGGCGGCGAGCGCCGCGGACTCCTCGTACATCTTCCGGGAGTCGTCGACGAAGTGGCACTGCCCGCCGTGGAATTCGATCAGCCGGCACTTCTCGGGGCTGGTGGTGCGGGGCATCACCGCGATGAACGGCACCCCGATCAGCTTGGCGAAGTACGCCTCCGAAACGGCCGTCGAGCCGCTGGACGCCTCGATGACCGGCTTGCCCCGGCGAATCCAGCCGTTGCAGAGCCCGTACAGGAAGAGCGAACGGGCCAGCCGGTGCTTGAGGCTGCCGGTGGGGTGCGTCGACTCGTCCTTGAGGTAGAGGTCGATCCCCCACTGCTCGGGCAGCGGGAAGCGCAGGAGGTGGGTGTCGGCCGAGCGGTTGGCGTCGGCCTGGACCTTGCGTACGGCTTCCTTCAGCCAGGCCCGGTACTCCGGGTCGGAACGGTCGATGTCCACGGTCGCCGCAGCCCCACCGTCACGTCTGTGCCCACTGGTGTCCATCAGCGTTCCTCCTCGTGTCACCGATACTCGCCGCCTCCACGATATTCCCCCCACCTGCACAAACGTTGACTTTGATGGTCCATAGCACTGCCTTGGTGCCGAGGGGGCCGGCGTCTGGTGCCGAGGGCCCGGCAGGGGCACACTGCACAGGAGAGGACAGCCGAAAAGGGGGCGATTCACCGTGCGGGAACCGGAGTTCAGTGCGAGCGGGGTCAGGATCGAGCGGTGGGCCCGCTCGCTCACCAGGGCCGGCTGCGTGGTCGTCAAGGACGGCCGAGTGGCCCTCCTGACGAGCAACGGCCGGGAGATCGACAGCGCTCCCGTGGGGGCGGTCAGCGTGGGCAGGGGATGGTTCCCGGCGGCCGACTCGGCCATCGCACGCCTCAACGGTGTGCGCTACCGGCTGACCATGGGACAGCGCAGCCGTGGCCGGGACGGGGCCGCCCGGGCCCGCCGGCTGCTCGACGTCCTGCGCAGCGCGGGGGTTGGCGGCGGCCGGCGGTGACGGCCGGCCACCGCGAGTTGCGGAGCGCGACCACCTGCGTCACGCTGGACCCACGTCACTGATGGTGCACCGGCGGTGACACTGTGATCCAGTCTCCGCCGGAGCGCGACACACAGAACCAGAGACAGCAGCCAGCCATCTGCTATCCGTCCCTTCGTCTTCTTCCGGACCTACTTCGGGGAGTCGCAGCCGTGATCAGCGAGCCAAGCAGGCACTGCGCGGTGGAGCTCCAGGCCCTGCCGCCGCGGATCGGTCAGGTCCGCAGAATAATCTCGGCGCAACTGCGCTACTGGCATCTCGATCCTCTGATCGACCAGGCAGCGCTCGGCGTCACCGAACTGCTGACCAACGTCCACCGGCATGCCCAGCCGGACAAGACATGCACCGTCGAGATCGAGCTGCTGCTCGACCGTCTGACGGTCTCCGTCCACGACCACGACCCACGTCTGCCGACCTTGGGCGATGCCGATTCGGACGCCACTTCGGGGCGCGGACTGGCACTGATCGCCGCGGTCAGCGAGAGCTGGGGCGTGCGGCCGGCCGATGGGGCGGGGAAGGTCGTCTGGTTCACCCTCCCCGCGCCGTGCGGCTCGTCCACACTGCCGCCGCTCGCGGTGTACGGGTCGATCACCGACGGCCCGTTCGCCTTCGGGGCCCTGGGAACAACCGCGCAGCTGCCCGCCCGGTCGGCCGTCGTCGGCTGACCGGGCGGGGGGGGCGGCGCCGGAGGTGAGTCGGTGTCCCCGGAGCCGTAGACCTTCACGGCGTCGACGACCTGAGCGGCTGTGGTGCCGTCGAGGGCATGGTGCGGACGGCGGAGGCCATGCCGCACCGCCGTTGGTACGGCCGAACTGCTCGTCCCCTCGCGGTGGGTGCACCCGCTTCGACGGATTCTGTACCTACTGGTATGTACAGTAAGCGCATGAGTACTCCGGACCGTCTGATCGAGGCCACCCAGGAGCTGCTGTGGGAGCGCGGCTACGTGGGGACGAGCCCCAAGGCCATCCAGCGGCAGGCGGGCGCGGGCCAGGGCAGCATGTACCACCACTTCACGGGCAAGCCCGACCTCGCGCGCGCGGCCATCCTCCGCACGACCGCCCAACTGCGTGCGACGGCGGTGCAGTTGCTCGACGGTCCTGGGACGGCGCGGGAGCGGCTCTCGGCGTATCTGCTGCGTGAGCGCGAGGTGTTGCGGGGCTGCCCGGTGGGGCGGCTGACGATGGACCCGGACGTCGTGGCCAGGGACGACCTGCGCGCACCGGTCGACGAGACCCTCACCTGGCTCCGGGGCCGGCTCGCCGGAATCGTCCAGGAGGGCGTGGATCAGGGCGAGTTCGCGCCGGAGATCGTCCCGGAGGAGATCGCGGCAGCCATGGTCGCGACCGTCCAGGGCGGCTATGTGCTCGCGCGCGCCTCGGGCTCCCCCGCCGCGTTCGACGCGGCCGTCGCCGGCCTGCTCGCCCTGCTCACGTCTCGTCACCCCGCCGTCCGAGGAGTATCCGATGCATGCGATGCAGTATGAGATCACGCTTCCCGCCGACTACGACATGGGGATCATCCGTGCACGGGTGGCGATGAAGGGGCACCTTCTCGACGATTTCCCCGGCCTCGGCCTCAAGGCGTATCTGATGCGCGAGCGTGGCGAGAACTCGCCGGTCAACCAGTACGCCCCGTTCTACCTCTGGTCCGCCTCCGAAGGCATGAACGACTTCCTTCTCGGGCCGGGTTTCCAGGGCATCGTGAACGACTTCGGCCGGCCCGCGGTGCAGAACTGGGTGGGTCTCTCGTACGCGGAGGGGCGGGCGGCGTCCGCTCGGCCCCGGACCGCGGTGCGCCGCCGTGAGCTCCTCCCCGAGTCGGTCGACCCCGGGGTGGCGATCGGCGCCGCGGCGGAGGAATCGCTGCGGCAGGCCGCGGAGCCGGGGGCGGTGGCCACGGCGCTGGCCGTCGATCCGCGGCACTGGGAGCTGCTCCACCTCAGCCTGTGGGAGCAGGAGGCGCCGGAGGCCGCGGGCGACCGGTACGAGGTGCTGCATCTGTCCGCGCCGGAGCGCGACCGGCTGGGCCGGGGAAGGCAGTGGTGAGCACGGTCCGGACCGTGCTCGGCGAGATCCCCGCCGGGGAGTGCGGGCGGTGGTGCAGTGGACTCCGTACGGGATGGGGCGGCGGGCCACAGATCTGGCCGCGCTCGCGCGCTCGACGGGGGTCCATGTCGTGGCGGCTACCGGTCTTCATCAAGCGGCGCAGTACGCATCGGAGTTACTGAGGCGGATCGCGGGCCGCCTGGCCGGACTGTTCGTCACGGAGCTGACGGACGGCGTCGGGGCGGCCGGGGCGCGGGCGGGGCTGATCAAGGTAACGGGCGCCGTCCACGGCGTGGACGATCACGCCCGGAGCACGATGACGGCAGCGGCCGAGGCGCACCACCGGACGGGGCGCCGATCGCGGTCCATCTGGAGCTGGGGACGGGTGCGATCGACGTGCTGGAGCATCCGTGCGGGGAAATTGGAGGTAGATCCGCGGCGCGTGATCCTCTGTCACCCGGGCCGCTCGCCGGACGGGTTCGTGCAGCGCGAGGCGGCACGGGCGCGAGCGTTCCGCGCCTTCGACGGACCCTCGCGCGCCCACCACGCCACCGACCGGCGGCCGCCCGACCAGCTGGCGGCGCTCGCCGACGCCGGCTTCGGCGGGCAGGTGCTGGTCGGCGGCGACACGACCGTGCCGGGGACGCCGGGGATGCCGTATCTGCTGCGGCGGCTGCGCCCCCGGCCGGAACACGTCCTCGGCGAGGAGTGGCTGGACGCCGTACTGGTCGGCAATCCGGGGCGCGCGTTCGCGTTCGGCCCGCCCCACCCGTCCCGGGGTACGCGGCGGGCCGCTGTCTGAGCGCCGCACCCGATACGGGGGCGCGGCGCACCAGCGCATCGGCACTGTCAGGCGAGCGCCGCGAGCGGGTCGTCGAGCACCGGCTGCCAGGCCAGTTCGGCCGCGCCCACCAGGCTGTTGTATGCCAGGGTGCAAGGCAGGATCGGCACACTGCCGCTGCGCCCCCACAGGCTCCGGTCGGCGACCACCGCCCTGAGCCGCTCCGGGTCGGCGTCGAGAAGGTCTCGGTGCAGGCCGCCGAGGATGATGCGGTCCGGGTTGAGGATGTTGACCAGTCCGGCGAGGCCCAGGCCGAGCCTGTCGATCAGTTCCTCGGCGGCGTTGCGGACGGCCGCGTCCTCGTACTCCGTGCGCAGCAGATCACCGGCCTGTTTGAGCAGCGACTCCTCCGGCCCCGGCTCACGGCGGGCGGTGGTGAGGAAGGCGAGCGGGTCGGTCTCGACGTCGAGGCAGCCGCGGCCGCCGCAGTGACAGGGGCGCCCCTCGGCGTTCACCGTGAGGTGCCCGACCTCCAGCGCGAGACCGGAACTTCCGCTGTGCAGACGTCCGTCGAGGACCAGGGCGCCGCCCACCCCGCGGTGCCCCGTGGCGACACACAGCAGGTGCTGGGCGCCGCGCCCGGCGCCGTGCCGGTGTTCGGCGAGGGCGGCCAGGTTGACGTCGTTCCCCGTGAAGGCGGGGCCCGTGATGCCCGTCTCCCGGACGCAGTCGGCGAAGATCTCGCGGACGGGCGAGCCGGCGGGCCAGGCGATGTGCAGCGGGTTGAGTGCCGTGCCCTCCGGTTCGGCGACGGCGGAGGGGACGGCTAGCCCCGCGCCGACGCAGCGCAGCCCGGTGTCGCGCAGCAACTGGGCGCCGGCTGCGACGACTTCGCCGAGGACCTGGGCGGGGTCGGCCATGACGGCGACGCAGCCGGGTGCGGTGGCGACGATCCGGCCGCCGAGCCCGACCAGCGCCGCGCGGAATCCGTCGGCGTGGACCTGGGCGGCGAGAGCCACCGGGCCGGTCTCGCTGACGGCGAGCCGGTGCGAGGGGCGGCCCTGCGAGCCTGCGGCGGAGCCGGGGCTGGAGTCGACACGGATGAGCCCGAGCGCCTCCAGCTCCGCGGCCACCGCGCCCGCGGTGGCACGGGTGACGCCGAGTTCGGAGGTCAGGACGGCGCGCGTGGGCGCACGTCCGGTGTGGACCAGTTCCAGCGCGGGTCCGAGCGCGCTGCGGCCCCGCTCCAACTTTGTCCGGGTAGTGGTCGCCTTGCCGTTCATGGGGGCGAGTCTCCCATGATCCCGAGCCCCTGCCGACGCTCAGGTGCCGTGCCGTGCCTGCGATGGCCCGCGGCGGGCTGCCGTCTTGCGTCGGTCGTCCGGGCGCCTCTATGCTGAGTTTGTGCCGCAACTAAACAAACTGCGGACGGCCCTACCGGGGGAACACGGCGGAGACACCGCCCCACCTTCGACGGCCCGACTCCGTACCGCCCTGACCGTGTTCTTCGCCCTCGACGGTTTCCTCTTCGCCGGCTGGGTGGTCCGCATCCCGGCCATCAAGCACCAGACCGGCGCCACCGCATCCACCCTCGGGCTCGCCCTGCTGGGCGTCTCCGCCGGCGCCGTGATCACCATGATGCTGACGGGAAGGCTCTGCCGGCGCTACGGAAGCCATGCCGTCACCGTGGTCTGCGCCGTCCTGCTCCCCCTGAGCATCGCGCTGCCCGCTCAGACCCACTCGCCGCTCGCCCTCGGGCTGGTGCTCCTGGTGTTCGGCGCCGCGTACGGCGGCACGAACGTGGCGATGAACAGCGCCGCCGTCGATCTCGTCTCCGCCCTCCGCCGCCCCGTGATGCCGAGCTTCCACGCCGCGTTCAGCCTCGGCGGCATGATCGGCGCCGGGCTCGGCGGGCTGGTCGCGGGACGCCTCTCCGCCGCCACGCACCTGACGGCGCTCACCTGCATCGGGCTGGTGGTGACCGCGGTGGCCGCACCGGTCCTGCTGCGCCACAAGGACGCGTCGGCGGCCACCGGCTCCCGGCGGCCCACTGCCACTGCCCCGCAGCGGCTGAGCCCGCGGGCCCGCCGGATCGTGCTCCTCTTCGGCGTGATCGCCCTCTGCACCGCGTACGGCGAAGGCGCGCTGGCCGACTGGGGCGCCCTGCATCTGGAGCAGGACCTGAAGGCCGCACCCGGTCTCGCCGCCGCCGGATACTCCCTGTTCGCCCTGACCATGACCATCGGCCGGCTCAGCGGCACAGCCATGCTGGAGCGGCTCGGCCAGACTCGGACGCTCGCCCTGGGCGGTGCGACGGCCGCGGCGGGAATGCTGCTCGGAGCGCTCGCGCCGACCACGTGGCTCGCCCTTCTCGGCTTCGCCGTCACCGGTCTCGGGCTGGCCAACATCTTCCCCGTCGCGGTCGGCCGGGCGGGCGAGCTCGCCGGTCCGAGCGGGGTGGCCGCCGCATCGACGCTCGGCTACGGCGGAATGCTGCTGGGCCCGCCCGCCATCGGCTTCCTGGCCGACTGGTTCTCCCTTCCGGTCGCGCTCACCACGGTGGCGCTCCTGGCCGCGGCCGCCGCGGTGCTGGGATACGGCGCACGCAACGCCACGCACGCGTGAAGGGGTACGGCGTACGCACGGCCACGTACGCGTGAACGGATACGACGCACGCAAGGCCACGCACGCGTGAAAAGGCCCGAGCCCCGGCGCGCACGGCTGGCAGAATCGCGACATGGAGATCGCCGAGCACATCAAGTCACTGTCCGACGCGGGACTTTCACTGGCGGCAGCGGCCGAGAAGGCGGGGCCGGGCGCCGCGGTACCGACCTGCCCCGACTGGCAGGTGCGCCACCTGCTCCGCCACACCGGCATGGTGCACCGCTGGGCGACCGCGTTCGTCGTCGAGGGCCACACGACGTACCACCCCGACGGCGGTGAACCCGACCTGGACGGGCCGGAGTTGCTCGCCTGGTTCCGCGAGGGTCACGGGCTGCTGGTCGAGGCGCTCACGGCTGCGCCCGCCGACCTCGACTGCTGGTCGTTCATGCCCGCGCCGTCCCCGTTGGCGTTCTGGGCGCGACGCCAGGTCCACGAGACGACGGTGCACCGAGTGGACGCCGAATCGGCGCTCGGCGGCCCGCTCTCGCCCGTAGGAGAAGCCCTCGCGCTGGACGGGATCGACGAACTGCTCACCTGTTTCCACGCCCGGCCGAAGAGCCGGGTGCGGACCGACATACCGTGCACGCTGCGCGTACGGGCCACGGATGCGGACGCGGCGTGGACGGTACGCCTGTCGGCCGAGCCTCCGCAGGCCGTACGCGACGAGAACTCCTGCGAACCGACTCCCGCCGACTGCGAGTTGAGCGGTACGGCCGAGCAGCTGTACCTCGTGCTCTGGAACCGGCTCCCGCTGTCCGCGGTCACACTCACCGGTGACGAAGGACCGGCCAGGCTGTGGGCGGAGAACTCCGGGATCACCTGGTCCTGACGCACGACGGGCGCCTGGACCGGCGCCCGTCACCCACCGGCCGGCACGTTCACCCTCCCCCGGCCACCGGCCGGTTCGGACGTCGGCCGACGCACGCCAGGCTCAGCCCTGCGGCCCGTCGAGCATCCGGGAGAGCACCGATCGCTGGATCGGCAGGACCTCGGCATGGACGGTCCGCCCCTTGTCCGTGAGCGTGACTCGCACACCGCGGCGGTCCTCGCTGCACATGCCCCGGCAGACCAGCCCGTCCTTCTCCAGCCGCGCGATGAGGCGCGAGAGCGCGCTCTGACTGAGGTGCACCCGGGAAGCGATCTCCTGTACACGGGAGGCGGCGCCACCGTCCTCGGCAGCACCCTCCGCGAGCACATCCAGCACCTCGAAGTCACTGGCGCCGAGGCCGTGCTCATGCAGCGCGCGGTCCAGCTCGCACAGGGTCCTGGCATGCAGCGCGAGCATGTCCCGCCACTCGTCGACGAGCACCCGCTCGGACCTGTTCCCTGCCATGACCGCACGTTAGCAGAGAGAGGGCTGTTTGTTGCACAGGAATTAAATGCACTTGCATTCAATGCACGTGCATGTACTGTCTCCGCATGACCTCTCCGCTCAACGTCCCCCATTCACAAGAGCGTTGGAGCCCTCGCCTCTGGGGCACCCTGCTGGTGCTCTGCGGCGCGATGTTCCTGGATGCTCTCGACGTCTCCATGGTCGGCGTCGCCCTCCCGTCCATCGCCGACGATCTCGGTCTCGGCACGTCCAGCCTGCAGTGGATCGTTAGCGGCTACATCCTCGGCTACGGCGGGCTGCTCCTCCTCGGCGGCCGCGCGGCCGACCTGCTCGGCAGGCGCCGCGTCTTCCTGATCGCCCTCGCCGTGTTCGCCATCGCCTCGCTCCTCGGCGGACTCGTCGACTCGGGGCCGCTGCTCATCGCCAGCCGCTTCATCAAGGGCCTGAGCGCGGCGTTCACCGCGCCGGCCGGGCTCTCGATCATCACCACGACCTTCAAGGAGGGTCCGGAGCGCAACCGCGCCCTGTCCATCTACACCACCTGCGCGGCCACCGGCTTCTCCATGGGCCTCGTACTGTCCGGCCTGCTCACCCAGCTCTCCTGGCGCTGGACGATGCTGCTCCCGGCCCCCATCGCCCTGCTGGCCCTGGTGGCCGGCCTGAAGCTGATCCCGCACAGCGAACGCGACCGCGCCAACCGTGGCTACGACCTGCCGGGCGCCGTCACCGGCACGGCCTCCATGCTGCTGCTGGTCTTCACCGTCGTACAGGCCCCTGAAGTGGGCTGGACCTCCGCCCGCACGCTGCTGTCGTTCCTCGCCGTCATCGTCCTCCTCACCTCCTTCGTCCTGATCGAGCAGCGCACCGCGAATCCGCTGATCCGGCTCGGGGTGCTGCGCTCGGGCAACCAGATCAGGGCACAACTGGGTGCGGCGGCCTTCTTCGGCAGCTATGTCGGCTTCCAGTTCCTGGTCACCCAGTACATGCAGTCCCTCCTCGGCTGGTCCGCACTGCAGACCGCACTCGCCTTCCTGCCCGCGGGCGTGCTGGTCGCCCTCTCCTCGACGAAGATCGGCGCCGTGGTGGACCGGTTTGGCACCCCGCGCCTGATCGTGGCCGGTTTCGCGTTCCTCGTCGTCGGCTACGCGCTCTTCCTGCGCATCAGCCTCACCCCGTCGTACGCCGTGGTCGTCCTGCCGTCGATGCTGCTGCTCGGCGCCGCCTGCGCCGTGGCCTTCCCCTCGCTCAACATCCAGGCCACCAATGGTGTCGACGACAGCGAACAGGGCATGGTCTCCGGACTGCTCAACACCTCCTTCCAGGTGGGCGGCGCCATCTTCCTGGCCGTCGTGACGGCCGCGATCACGGCGGAGGGCGGCGGTGACGGATCGCCCCAGGCGGTGCTCGACAGCTACCGGCCGGGCCTGGTCGTGGTGACCGTCGTCGCGCTCGCCGGACTGCTCATCACCCTGACCGGGCTGCGTCGGAACCGTTCCACGCAGCGCACCGTGCTCGTCGCCTCGTCCGACGGGGACCGGACAGC
The DNA here is from genome assembly GCF_042717135.1 of Streptomyces sp. NPDC058620. NCBI lineage: Bacteria > Bacillati > Actinomycetota > Actinomycetes > Kitasatosporales > Streptomycetaceae > Streptomyces > Streptomyces sp. NPDC058620. The sequence continues at coordinate 13,800 of NZ_JBHXQO010000001.1, read as the reverse complement.
GGCAGCGGCGGGCTCCGCGACCGGGACCGGTCCGGCCGCGGAGGCCGGAGCGGAGAAGGTGGCGGTCCGGGACTGACCATCCGACAGGGGGCGGTGGCCGGGACGTCGTTGCCTCCGGCCACCACCCCTGTGACACTTCGGAGCATGGGACGACGCAGCCAGGAGGACCGCGACGCGATCACCGTCGAGATCGGTTACGCACTCGTGAGCGCGGCGTTCGTGGCGGCGGCCGGATTCGGCGGCGTCATCGCCCCGGCCCTGGCCCTCGATCTGTCCGGTGCCGCCGAACGCGCCCTGACCATGGTCGGCGGCGCGGTCGCGGCGCTCGCCTTCGTCGCCCGTCTCGTCCACGTCCTGTGGCGATTCCCGCACCGCTCCGACGAACGTCCGCTGCCGTCGGAGCCGTCGGAGTCGCCGTCGCCGAAGTCGTCGCCGTCGTCGGAGTCGGCGGAGTAGCCGGAGTCGCCTCCTCAGCCAAGCCAGCCGGGCCGCACGAGCCCCGACTCGTAGGCGAGCACGACGAGTTGCGCCCGGTCACGGGCTCCGAGCTTCACCATCGTGCGGCTGACATGGGTCTTGGCGGTCAGCGGGCTGACGACAAGCCTGCGGGCGATCTCCTCGTTGGAGAGCCCGATCCCGACGAGCGCCATCACTACCCGTTCGCGCTCGGTGAGCGGTCGAGTCCCGGGGCCGGGGCCCGGGGGTACGGAGACTGGCGAGGACCTGCCGCACCCTCGCCCAGGGCCTCCTTGCTGGCGGACTTGATGGTCGTGAGGGCGAACGGGCCTGCTCCGGGTCGGAGTCGAGAGTGCGAGGCCCACCCCGGGCTGGACGTTGATGACGGAGATGCTGTGCGCGAGCACGTCGTGGACTCCCTGGCCATCCGCAGCCGCTCCTCGTCGGCCCGCCGCTTCTCCGCCGCCTCCTGCTCGGCACGGGCGGCCGCCCACTGCTCACGGCGTACGCGCAGGAGCTCGGCGGCGGCGACGATCGCGGCCACCCACGCGGTGACGACTGCTTCCTGCCCCCAGCCGGGCGGGCCGGTCAGTCGCGGCGCGGACGGGTGCGGGGTGAGGACCCCGTGCCGGGCATGCCGACCGCGCGGGCGAGATCGCCCACCGCCTGCCGGAACAGGGGCTCCCTCGCCTCGACGACCCGGTTGAACTGGCCGAATACCTCGAAGGAGATCAGCCCGAAGAGCTGCGCCCAGGCGGCGACGAGCCCCGCCACCACCGCGGGCGGCAGGTCGGGGGCGAGGTCGGCTGTCATACGGGCAGCCTCGGAGCGCAGTTCCTCCGAAAGCGGCGGAACCGCCAGGCCGTCGGTGCGGTAGGCGTCGCGGAGGAGATCGATGAGGACCAGTCCCACCCGGGAGGCGGGGCCGATGGTGTCCTGCGGGGCACTGTAGCCGGGGACGGGCGACCCGTAGATCAGGGCGTACTCGTGGGGATGGGCGATGGCCCAGTCCCGTACGGCGCAGGCGACCGCCGTCCAGCGTTCCCGGTGCCGGGCGGCGGCCGGACCGGCCGTTCCGGCTCGTGCATCCTCCGGCACCGGTCCGCCGGAGGCATCGCCTGCCTCGCCGCCGGAGACATCGTGCGCGGCCCCGCGGGCGGCATCGCGGGCGGCCTCCGCCGTCTCGCCCACGGCGTCGTAGGCGTCGACGATGAGCGCCGTGAGCAGCTCGTCGCGGCTGGGGAAGTAGCGGTAGAGCGCGGACGAGACCATGCCGAGCTCTCGCGCGACCGCGCGCAGGGACAGCTTCGACGCGCCCTCCGCCGCGAGCTGCTTCCTCGCCTCGTCCTTGATCGCGGCGGTCACTTCGATACGGGCGCGCTCCCGGGCTCCTTTGATCTTGCTCATGGCCTCCACTCTGCCACGAGATCAGATCACTGACCACTATCGAGATCAGTGCTCTTGCTTTTGCGCACCAGACTCGTACACACTGATCTCAAGCGAGAGCACCGCTCTCCAAATGCCGGAGGTTCGCCATGTCCCAGCCGCAGCCGCAGCCGTACTACCTTCAGGGAAGCGCCTTCGCCATCCGGATGAACAGCGTCATCGGCTGGCTCGCCCGGCACGGCGTCAGCCTGCTCGGCACGGCGGAGATGTCGGTGCGCGGCCGCAAGAGCGGGCAGATGCAGCGCGTGCCCGTGAACCCCCACGTCCATGAGGGTGTGCGGTACCTGGTCTCGGCCCGCGGTCACTCCCAGTGGGTGCGCAACATGCGGGCAGCGGGCGGCGGCGAGCTGCGCGTGGGCCGCAGGACCCGGACCTTCACGGCCGTGGAGATCGCGGACGACGAGCAGAAGATGCTGATCGTCCGCGCCTACCTGGAGCGCTGGGGATGGGAGGTCAACCAGTACTTCAAGGGCGTCACCGCGAAGTCGACCGACGCGGAACTCCTCGCCGCCTGCCCCGATCACCCCGTCTTCCGGATCACCGTCCAGGAGTGACTCTCCCAAGCCCTCCAGGACTGAGTCACGGAACCCGGGTGCTCCGACGGCCCCCATCCCGGGCCGCCCCCGCCCCGGGCCGCCCTCGGCCCGGACACCCGCCCGTCCTCCGGCGGGCAGCCCTCCGGCGGGCCCGCCTCCGTTCTCGCGCTAGCGGTCCATCGCGGACAGGGCTCGCTGCGCCAGCGGGTGCGTACGGACCAGCTCGGCGAGCGAGGTCGTCCCCCGGGTCACTCCGGCGAACGCCGTCCAGGCGGGCCGGAAGCCCGTCAGCACCGCGTGCAGCACCCCGGGGCGGCGCTCGAACAGCTTGAGCATGCGGCGGCCGACACTCATCTCGACGCCCAGCCCCGCCTTGATGGCGAACGCGTAGTTGAGGGCCTGGCGCCGCGCGTCCACCGCGTCGTGCGACTCCGCGATCCGGACCGCCCACTCACCCGCGAGGCGCCCGGAGCGCAGGGCGAACGAAATGCCCTCCCGAGTCCAGGGCTCCAGCAGTCCCGCCGCGTCACCGCACACCAGCACCCGGCCGCGCGAGAGCGGCGAGTCGTCGCTGCGGCAGCGGGTCAGATGGCCGGAGGAGATCGTCGGCTCGAAACCGGCGAGCCCCAGCCGGGCGATGAAGTCCTCCAGATACCGCTTGGTCCCCGCGCCGTCGCCGCGTGCCGAGATCACACCGACCGTCAGCGTGTCCCCCTTGGGGAAGACCCACCCGTAACTCCCGGGCATCGGGCCCCAGTCGATGAGTACCCGGCCCGCCCAGTCCTCCGCGACCGTCTCCGGAACCGGGATCTCCGCCTCCAGGCCGAGGTCCACCTGGTCGAGCTTCACCCCGACATGTGCTCCTATCCGGCCCGCACTGCCGTCGGCACCGACGACCGCCCGGGCGAGCACGGTCTCGCCACCGGTCAGCACGACGGCGACCGTACGGCGGTCCGGCACGGCGGACCCGTGCTGCTCGACGCGCTGCACCGCCACCCCCGTACGCAGTTCGGCGCCCGCCTTCTGCGCGTGCTCCACCAGGCCGGCGTCGAACTCGGGCCTGTTGATCAGCCCGAAGAGCATGCGCCTGGACCGGCGGGTGCGGGCGAACTTCCCGTTGAGGGAAAAGGTGACGGCGTGAATCCTGTCCCGCAGGGGCAGCTCGAAGCCCGGGGGCAGGGAGTCGCGCGAATATCCGATGATGCCGCCGCCGCACGTCTTGTACCGGGGCAGTTCCGCCTTCTCCAGCAGGAGCACCCGCCGGCCGGCGACGGCCGCCGCGTACGCCGCGGAGGCTCCGGCCGGACCCGCGCCGACTACGACCACGTCCCATACCGACTCCGGTACCGACGGCTCTTCGTGCTCACGTCCGGCGTCTGCGTTCTCGCTGCTCACGATGTGCTTCTGCTCCCGATCCGACCAGTGGCCCCAGCTGCTCACGGCATCCTACGGCGCGTCGCGGCCACACCCCCCTGTGGGAGGATCGGCCATGCTTTTGTCGTTACATTCGACGCCACACCCATGGCCTCACCCACGATGCGTACACCACCGTGCCGTACACATAACGTCGCACCCACGAGGAGCGTGCCCATGACCGCCCGTCCGATTTCCGAGACCGTCGCCTCGCTGATGCCCCGCGCCAAGGCGGAGCTGACCGAGCTGGTCGCGTTCCGGTCGGTGGCGGACCCCGCGCAGTTCCCGAAGAGTGAGTGCGAGGGTGCCGCCCGTTGGGTCGCCGACGCGCTGCTCGCCGAGGACTTCCAGGACGTCGCCCTGCTCGACACACCTGACGGCACCCAGTCGGTGTACGGATACCTGCCCGGCCCCGCCGGCGCCCCGACCGTGCTGCTCTACGCGCACTACGACGTGCAGCCGCCGCTCGACGAGTCCGCCTGGCTCTCCCCGCCGTTCGAGCTGACCGAGCGCGACGGCAGGTGGTTCGGCCGCGGTGCCGCCGACTGCAAGGGCGGCTTCATCATGCACCTGCTCGCGCTGCGCGCCCTCAAGGCGAACGGCGGTGTCCCGGTCTCCGTCAAGGTGATCGTCGAGGGCTCGGAGGAGCAGGGCACCGGCGGTCTGGAGCAGTACGCAGAGGCGCACCCGGAGCTGCTCACCGCCGACACGATCGTCATCGGTGACACCGGGAACTTCCGGGTCGGTCTGCCCACGGTCACCGCGACCCTGCGCGGTATGACGATGCTCCGCGTGAAGCTCGACACCCTCGAAGGAAACCTGCACTCGGGGCAGTTCGGCGGCGCGGCCCCCGACGCCCTGGCTGCGATGATCGAGCTGCTGGCGTCGCTGCGCGCGGCGGACGGCACGACCACGGTCGACGGTCTGACCACGGACACGGAGTGGGACGGGCTGCAGTACCCGGAGGACGAGTTCCGCAAGGACGCGAAGGTGCTCGACGGTGTCGAGCTGATCGGTTCGGGTACGGTCGCGGACCGCATCTGGGCGCGGCCCGCCGTCACCGTCATCGGGATCGACTGCCCGCCCGTCGTGGGGGCCACACCGTCGCTCCAGGCCAGCGCGCGGGCCCAGATCAGCCTGCGGGTTCCGCCGGGCCAGGACGCCGCGGAGGCGACGAAGCTGCTGACCGCGCATCTGGAGTCGCACGCCCCGTGGGGTGCGCGGATCGCCGTGGAGCAGGTCGGCCAGGGCCAGCCGTTCCGCGCCGACATCACCAGCCCCGCGTACACGTCGATGGCGGACGCCATGCGGGTGGCGTACCCGGGCGAGGAGATGCAGTCCTCCGGCATGGGCGGCTCGATCCCGCTGTGCAACACCCTCGCGAGCCTGTACCCGGACGCGGAGATCCTGCTGATCGGTCTCAGCGAGCCCGAGGCTCAGATCCACGCGGTGAACGAGAGCGTGTCGCCCGAGGAGCTGGAGCGGCTCTCGGTCGCCGAGGCGCTGTTCCTGCGGAACTACGCGGAGTCGAAGAACGTCTGAGCCGAAGGACGACCGAGTCGAGGAACGTCCCGCCGGTGCCCCGGCGCCGGCAGACTCACCGGCGAAGTCGCCACGAGCAGAATCCCGTGCGGCGGACCTACGCCGATGCGTACGTTCGCCGCATGGATCTCGTCGACGTACTCCCTCAACTGCACATGTTCCGCTTCCGGATCGGCCAGGCGTACCTCTGGCAGGACGGCGCGGACCTGACCCTGATCGACGCGGGCGACGTCGAGGCGGCGCCCGCCATCGAGGACGCGGTACGCGGGCTCGGCCTGGACCCGGCGGGGATCAGCCGGATCGTCGTCACCCACGGACACCGCGACCATTACGGCGCGGCTCAGGAACTCGCGGACCGGTACGGCGCAGACATTCTGGCCCACAGCCTCGACGCCCCCGTGATCCGGGGCGAGGAGCCGGTGCCCGATCCCGTACTCCTGGACTGGGAGCGCCCGTTGTACGAGCACGGGCTGACCGTACCGATGGCTCCGCCCACCCGGGTGGACCACGAACTGGCGGACGGCGACGAGCTGCCGTTCGGGGGCGGTGCCCGGGTCGTCCACTCCCCCGGCCACACCCCTGGCTCCATCGGAATCCATCTGCCGCGCCACGACGTGCTGTTCACCGGCGACTGCGTGGCCGGTGTGGGCCAGGTGATGCTGGGCGTCTTCAACACCGACCGCGCGCAGGCCCTGGCCTCGTTCCGACGGCTGGCCGCGCTCGCCCCGTCCACTGTCTGCTTCGGCCACGGCGACCCGCTCACCGCCGACGCGGCGGCGATCCTGCGGGCGACGGCCGACCGGGCCTCGGCCGGCGGCTGACGGAGGCCAGGAGCCGTGGGGACAGCCGCCGAGGCGGGCGGCTGTCGTCAGCCCACCGGGACCCCGGCCTCCAGATTGAGTACCGTCGAGCGCTCGCGGGCCCGCAGCGCCCACCGCAGCCGTTCGTAGCGCAGAGGCGGCAGCAGGGAGGCCGCCTCCTCCTCGGTGACGAACCGCCAGCCGCGCAACTCCTCTCCTGGCAGCACCAGTTTGTCGGCCAGCTCGCTCCGCAGCAGTCCGCCGTCGAAGAGGAAGCGCAGTCCGCCGTAGCCGGGCGGCCGGGGCGCCTCCCAGTCGACGAGCAGGAGCTTCGGCACCGTGCCGAGGCGCAGCCCGATCTCCTCGGCGACCTCCCGGACGCCGGCCTGCGCAGGTGCCTCACCCGCTTCGACGACACCGCCGGGGAACTCCCAGCCCGGTTTGTACGTCGGGTCGACGAGCAGGACCCGGTCCTGTTCGTCGAAGAGCAGGACTCCGGCGGCGACCGTCTCACCGGTGGGTTCCGGGGTCTGGACGATCTCGCACTCCCTGGCCGCCCCGGTGCGTACGGCCTCGGCTATCCGCTCGGCCGTCTCGTACGGGGTGAGGGTGCTGGTGTCGATGGTGTGGGCGTCCGCGGTGATCCAGTCGAGGGCCGCCCGGTAGGGCTCGATGTGCTCCAGAGCCCACCCCTGTACGCGTTCGCCGGGCTCCGAGCCGTCGGCACACGTGTCGCGGCCGGCGATACGTGCACGCAGGATCGTTTCCTCTGGTGAGAGCAGCACATGACGCACGGGGATGCGCCGGGCGGCGAGTCCTCCGAAGATCTCGTCGCGGTACTCCTGCCGCAGCAGTGTCATCGGTACGACGAGCACCCCGGGGAGCTCCGCGAGGAGCGCGGCCGCCGTGTCCACGACCAGGCGCCGCCAGATCGGCAGGTCCTGGAAGTCGGTCACCTCGGCGAGCTTCTTCTGCGGCAGCAGGTGGCTCAGCCCCTCCCCCGTCAGCTCGGGGTCGTACACGGTGCTGTTCGGGATCAGATCGATCAGTCCGCACGCGGCGCTCGACTTGCCCGCACCGAACGCACCGTTGATCCAGACGATCACGGTTCCCCCTCTTCCGTAGCCCCCTGTGGCTTGCCCGCAACACCCTGCCGTGGAAACCCGCTGGGGCGACGCCGTTGCGGCGACCTGGCCGGCGGCCCCCTCGGAGGGCGTCCCACTGTACGATCCGCCGCCCGGGGTCCCGGCGGGAACGGCCGTAACAAGAAGGGCCGGACGTCGTTGGAGCCTTCATCGACAAGGACCACGAGGGGGCCGCGCCATGCGTTGGACAGTGCTCGAGCAGTTTCCCGCAGGCGGGCCGCGGGGCAGCTGGCCGGCGGAGGAGTTCGCCGAGGCCCGCCGCGGGGAGGGCATGGCCGCCGAAGTGGTGATGGACCTGGAGCAGGACGCCTTCCTGGTGATCGTGCCGCAGCAGGCGACCGACCGCGGCCGCTGACCGCGCGCCGGGGAGCCGGAAACGCCCCAGGGGGTGTCCGGCCTGACGACCCGGGCACCCCCTGGAAGACCGCGCGGCCGCTATCGAAGGGCAGCGGCCGGAGAGTCCTTCGTTCCCGCCCTCTTCGCCCCGGACGCCCACGCCGCGGCGGCCGCGCCCACCAGGCCCGCGTCGGTACCCATCACCGCGGGCGCCACCGTGAGGTGCTGGACGAAGGAGAGTGTCGCGTAGTCGCGCAAGGACCGTCGCAGCGGCGCGAAGAGGACCTCGCCCGCTCCGGCCACTCCCCCGCCGATCACCGCGATGTCGATCTCGGCCAGCGTCGCGGTGGCGGCGATTCCGGCGGCCAGGGCCTGCGCGGCCCGCTCGTACGAGGCGATGGCCACCGGGTCTCCGGCACGGGCGGAAGCGGCGACGGCCGCGGCGGTGGAGTCGCCGTCCGGGCCGGGGAGCCAGCCGCCGTCGAGGGCGCGGCGCGCGATGTTCGGACCGCTGGCGATGCGCTCGACGCAGCCTCGCGCACCGCACGGGCACACGTCGCCGTCGAGGTCCACGCAGATGTGCCCGATGTGCCCGGCGTTACCCGTGGGGCCCGGGTGCAGTTTTCCGCCGAGGACCAGACCGCCGCCGACGCCCGTGGAGACGACCAGGCAGAGCGCGTTGTCGTATCCCCGGGCGGCGCCGAGCCAGTGCTCGGCCGCCGTCATCGCGACTCCGTCGCCGACCAGCACGACGGGAAGTCCGCCGGTCGCCACGACCACCCGGTCGACCAGGGGGAAGCCACGCCAGCCCGGGACATTGACCGGACTGACCGTGCCGGCCGACGCGTCCACGGGGCCCGCACTGCCGATCCCGACGGCACCGGCCCGCTCCCACAGCGAGGACGCCCTCAGCTCGGACAGGACGTCTCCGACCGCCCCCATCACCGCCTCTGCGCCGTCACGGGCGGGCGTTGGCCGCTGTGCCCGTACGAGGAGGGAGCCGTTGCCGTCCACCAACGCGCCGGCGATCTTGGTGCCGCCGATGTCGAGCGCGGCGACGAGGTCGGTATGCATCGGTGTGGGATCTCCGGATGGTGAGGGGGGCGGGACCTGCGGGTTCAGCCAATAGTCTGCACAGTCTCCATTCAGCTGACAACGTTGTCCAGGGCCTATGCTCGACGCCACAGCCTCCGGCCCGCTCCCTGGCACCGCCCGCGCGGGCCGCCGGACCACCCGTACCCGACGACAGGACAGCGCACCGTGGCCGAGACCGCCCGTCATTCCGAGAACCGCTACGGCAACCGGCCGACCATGAAAGACGTGGCAGCCCGCGCCGGAGTGGGCCTCAAGACGGTCTCCCGGGTGGTGAACAGCGAGGCCGGCGTCACGCCCGACACCGAACGCCGCGTCCAGGAGGCGATCGACGCCCTCGGCTTTCGCCGCAACGACAGCGCGCGCGTCCTTCGCAAGGGCCGTACCGCCTCCATCGGGCTCGTTCTGGAGGATCTGGCCGACCCGTTCTACGGACCGCTGAGCCGCGCCGTCGAAGAGGTCGCCCGCGCCCACGGCGCGCTCCTGATCAACGGTTCCAGCGCCGAGGACCCCGACCGCGAGCAGGAGCTGGTCCTCGCGCTCTGCGCCCGCCGGGTGGACGGTCTGATCGTGATCCCGGCGGGTGACGACCACCGTTATCTGGAGCCGGAGATAAAGGCGGGCATCGCCACCGTCTTCGTGGACCGCCCGGCCGGCCGCATCGACGCCGACATAGTCCTCTCCGACAGCTTCGGCGGTGCGCGCGAAGGGGTCGCCCATCTGATCGCGCACGGCCACCGCAGGATCGGCTTCATCGGTGACCAGCCGCGCATCCACACCGCGACCGAGCGGCTGCGCGGCTACCACGCGGCCATGGCCGACGCCGGGATCACCGTACGGGACAGCTGGGTCTCGCTCGGTTCGACCGACCCCGCGCGGGTCCGGGCGGCGGCCGAGACGATGCTCGCCGGCCCCGAACCGGTCACCGCCCTCTTCGCGGGCAACAACCGGGTGACGGTGACGGCGGTGCGCGTCCTCGCCGACCGTGAACGCCCCGTCGCCCTCGTCGGCTTCGACGACATCGAGCTGGCCGACCTGCTCGGCATCACCGTCATCTCCCAGGACGCCGCCGCCGTGGGCCGCACGGCGGCCGAGCACCTCTTCCGCCGCCTCGACGGCGCCGACCACGCCCCGGCCCGCGTCGAACTCCCGACGACACTCGTGCCCCGCGGCTCCGGCGAACTCCCGCCCGCCTGACGGCCGTCAGCAGGGCCCGCACGGCCGAGGCCCTCTAGGAGAGAGCGCCGCCGGTTCACTACGATGTGGATCGCACCGCGCCCTTACGCCGAACCGTCCGGGGAAGGCCAGAAGCAAGGTGAACGATCGCACACTTGAGGCCCTCGGCCTCGATGAAGCACCCCGCGAACACCCGCTCATCTATCCGGGGGCCTGGCCCGTCGAATCCGGACTGCTGCATCGCAATCGATTACTGCGACTGCATCCCAAGCAGAACCGCAGACTGGCCCAGTGGCTGGTGGAGATCCCGCCGGGCGGGTTCGGCAGCGCCGTGGACCCGGGCGAGTCAGTGCCCCTCGACTACGCGCTGATGAGGGCCAACGAGACCTTGGCCGGAGACCGGTTCCCGGTCCTGTCCGTGGGCTCGAACGCCTGCCCCGCTCAACTCCAGCACAAGATGAACGGCCTGGGCATCTCGTCGACCATCCCCATGGTGAAGGTCCGTGCCACCGGGATCGACATCGGAGTGTCCGCGTACGTGAGTCCGCTCGGCTACGTTTCGTCCTCCCCCTTCCTCGCCCCTGGCGCCACGCGGGACCTGTTCGTCACCTGGCTCGACGCCGCACAGCTGGAAGTCGTCGACGCCAGCGAGGGCGTCTTCACCCCAGGAGGCGAGTACGACCGGGTGATGCTGCCCGGAGCCGACTTCCCGATGGAGATGCCGTCCGGCGAGCTCCTGGGCGGTGTGTACGTGTACGTGCACAGGTACGGCGTGCTCCACGACGGTACGGGCACACCGCGCCATCACAACGGCGAACGACAACTGCTCACCGAACTCCTCTCCGAGTCGCGGCGGTTGCGCGAGTGGTTCGGGGACACTCCCGAAGAATTCAGTTCACGGGCACGCGGTGACGATCAGCTCTGCGAGAAGGGCACCCGTCTGTTCCGGGACGAGGAACGCATCACGCGGTCCGGGCTCGAGGACTATGTGCCGCCTGCCCCCGCGTACACCGTGTACGACGACATCCGGCCGTCCAACACGCCGGCGCCGGGCACCCATCGGGTGGCCCGCACGCCCGACACGTACGACCAGCGCGGCTCCGGCGTCGTACGCATGTCCTCGGGCCTCGCTGCGGATCTCGGCCATCCGCGTCATGTGATCGTGCAGAACGCACAGGTGCCGCAGGCCCGGCACGAGCGGCTGGGAGCGCTCGCCAATGTGGCGATCGGCCCGGAGATCGATGCCGCCGACCGGATCACGGTCCAGGTGGACCGGTCGCTGCGGATTTGTGTGGGGGTGGAACCCGGTGAGGCGATTCGCGTGCGGACCGCCACACTGCCGCGGACCCGTCACCATTGGCAGGATGTGCTGTTCGGCCCCCTCAACTACGTGACCTGCCGCATCCAGGACGGCGATCGGGCCAGCGCCGAGCACGAAGTCTGCCTCCTGGACGCCCTGACGCTCGAACTGATCGGCGTGAGCAGCGGTGACGACATCGTCCTGGAGGGCTTCCCGGACGAGAACGGCGTCGTACCGGTTCTTGAACTGAAGGCCATACGGACGAGCGAGGAAGTACAGGAACGCCGCGAGGAACTGCACGGTGGAGACATGACCAGCCGGTACCCGAGCTCGCTCGACGCTCTCGGCACCTACCCGGACCTGCCGTGGGCGTTTCTCGATCGCCGGCTGTGGTCGGGCCTGGGCGTGGAGGGGCAGTGGCTGGCCACGGTGCGCATTCGCTGCAGCCGCACCTACCAGCTCAAGAAGGAACTCCGGGAGATGGTGTTCCTGCTCGGGCTCGCCTTCATCGGCGTGGTCAGCGTCCTGGACAGCAACACCTGGCGGATCGCCAGTCTGGCCGTCCTGGTGCTGCTGACCGGAACCCTCGTCAGCATGCGGCTGCGCAGCAGGCTCACCCAGCGCGCGAGGCGGATCGGTGGCCCGGTACGGCGGCAGTGAGCGTTCCCTGCCGCCGTGGGGCGTCCCGCGCTACGGCGCCGTGACCGTCAGTCCGCCGCGGCGGGGGGAGGCGAACGCGTCGAGGTCGGCGCGGGTGAGGCCGGTGAGGCGGGCGACCTCTGCGGTGTCCAGTGCTCCGCAGTCGATGCCGCGCAGCAGGTATCCGCTGAGGGCCTTCGCCGTGGCGGGTTCGTCCATGACGTCCCCGCCGGCCTTGGCCACGTAGGCGGCGAGGCGGGCGGCCGCCTGTTCCAGACCCTCGCGGTAGAAGGCGTAGACGGCCGCGTAACGGGTCGGCAGGTGGCCGGGGTGCATGTCCCAGCCCTGGTAGTAGGCACGGGCCAGGGCGCGGCGGGTGAGGCCGTAGTGGAGGCGCCATGCCTCGTGGACCTGGTGGGTGGGGCCGACGGGCAGCACGTTGGTGGAGCCGTCGGAGACGCGTACGCCGGTTCCCGCCGCGGCGACCTGCATGACGGCCTTGGCGTGGTCGGCGGCCGGGTGGTCGCTGGCCTGGTAGGCCGCGCTGACTCCGACGCAGGCGCTGTAGTCGAACGTGCCGTAGTGAAGGCCCGTCGCGCGGCCCTGCGCGGCGTCGATCATGCGGGCGACGGCGGCGGTTCCGTCGGCGGCGAGGATCGACTGGCTGGTCTCGATCTGGATCTCGAAGCCGAGCCGCCCCGCCGGGAGTCCGTGCGCGGTCTCGAAGGCTTCGAGCAGCTGGACGAACGCCGTGACCTGTTCGGGGTACGTCACCTTCGGCAGGGTCAGGACCAGTCCGTCGGGCAGACCTCCGGCCTGCATCAGCCCGGTGAGGAAGACATCGGTCGTGCGGATGCCCCGGTCGCGCACGGCGGCTTCCATGCACTTCATGCGGATGCCCATGTACGGGGCGGCGGTCCCGTCCCGGTACGCCTCGGAGATCAGCCGGGCGGCGCGGGCCGCGGCCTCGTCCTCCTCCGCGTCGGAGCGGGGGCCGTAACCGTCCTCGAAGTCGATGCGCAGGTCCTCGATGGGCTCCCGCTCCAGCTTGGCGCGTACGCGGTCGTGGACCGGACCCGCCAGTTCGGCCGGGATGCCGAGCACCTCGGCCAGGGCCGCGGCGTCGGGGGCGTGCTCGTCGAGGGCCTTCAACGCCTGGTCGCCCCAGGAGCGGATGGTTTCCGGAGTGAAGGCGTCACCGGGGACGTAGACCGTGTGGACGGGCTGGCGAGTGCCGGGGTCTCCCGGGTAGCGGCGGGCGAGTTCCGCGTCCACCGGCGTCAGAGAGGCACTGATGCTCTCGCTGACCTCACCGGCGAGGCTCGTTGCCACCTTCTCCTGCTGACCCATTCCCACACCCTCCAAACGCCACTGTTTCCGCTTCCCGGAATCAGTAATCCACATATCGAAGTTAGTAGGCGGCCGTGACCTGCGTCAATGGTTGCCCGAAAGCGGCCGGGGCCGCGCGGTGAGATCACCACGCGGCCCCGGCCGTTCGGAACTTGTCCTGCTCAGCCCTTGCGGGTCTGTACTTCTTCGGTGAGTTGGGGGACGACGGTGAAGAGGTCTCCGACGATGCCGTAGTCGACGAGGTCGAAGATGGGGGCTTCGGCGTCCTTGTTGATCGCGACGATGGTCTTGGAGGTCTGCATGCCGGCGCGGTGCTGGATGGCGCCGGAGATGCCGGAGGCGATGTAGAGCTGGGGGGAGACGGACTTGCCGGTCTGGCCGACCTGGTTGGTGTGGGGGTACCAGCCGGCGTCGACGGCGGCGCGGGAGGCGCCGACGGCCGCGCCGAGGGAGTCGGCGAGTGCCTCGATGAGGTGGAAGTTCTCCGCGCCGTTGACGCCGCGTCCACCCGAGACGACGATCGCGGCCTCGGTGAGCTCGGGGCGCCCGGTGGACTCCCGCGGGGTCCG